>PWWL01000302.1 GCA_003561515.1 Balneolaceae bacterium | reverse complement strand
GCGAACCAATTTGTGGGAAGAGAATACAGGGAAGGCTGGGAGGTTTAAACGAAAATTTTAATCCGGGCTATGGCTGACATGAACATGTGATTGTTTTTTTTTTGCTTCGGAATATATTGATAGTCATGATTCTAAAAACTATGCGCTTAATGATCATTGCAGCGTTCTCCGCGATGATGATGATTTTTCTCGGAGCCTGCGACAACTCTTTTGATCCGACTGATCCTGTCGACGGAATCTACTCCGTTCATGGAATGCTCGATCTTCTCGAAGAGACAAGTTACATCAGGGTGCGCGACATGAATGCTCCATTCACCCTTGATGCTACGGAAGAGCTGGATGCCACTGTAACACTCCATAACCTTGATTCGGGTGAAGTCACTCAATTAAGCAGCAATGTCAGGGAATTTGAAGGTGTATACCTGCACACATTCCTTTTTAATGACGGCGTAGTTCCCGATACGCCTTATCAACTCAGGGTAGAAAGCTCCGCCGGTATTGAGCTGGAGCTGAATACCCTCACTCCCACCCTGCCGGTTATGCAGGTAAACAGGGATAATAATGCCTGCACCACTCCGATTAACCTGGTTTTTGATCCCATGAACGGCGGCACAATGACACTGCGATTTGGCCTGGAGCCGGATACGGAAGATGAGAAAGGAAGATGGGGCTTTTTGTTTGTATTTGAGCCAACCCGATACACTGATCGGGTTAGCATGACGGTCAATCCATTGAATATGGCACAAGGAGCAGCTGGAAGAGGTGGCACCTGTTCATCATTGTTGACAAGAGGACATCTCTATTTAGCCATTGCTCACTACTCTCCCGGTTTTTATGAACAGCTCAATCAGGAGGTAACAGACATCCTCGAAACCACCCGGCAATTCGGGGGATTTTATGCAGATACACTTGCCATTCCTATCGACACCTCACAATGAATAAGATCATTTGAATAAAATCGTACCTATAACATTCATTTTTCTCTTAGCTGTATCTTTCAGCAGTCATCTATCTGCACAAAACAATGCCGTTTTAAGGGTTTTAACACTCAATACTGAAGATGGCAACCCTCTGACCGGAGCTGCGGTTACACTATTGGAACCCGGTTCTGATGAAACTCCGCGTCTCTTTTGCGTTTCCGACAGGGACGGACTTTGTGAGATCAGAAGCATTCCAGCAGATCAGGAATTTGTACTCTCTGTTTCTTTTGTTGGGTTTGAAACGTTTACTGAACGTCATGTTTTTGAACCAGGGGAACGAAAAATCGTACGGGCAATTTTAAACCCAGCCATTGGCGAAATCGGTGAAGTGACGGTGACCCGGCAGCGGTATCTTACCACAGGAGAAGTTGGCGTCCAGAGAATTACCGGCACTCAAATTGCCCGGACACCATCCCCTGTTGCCGGCGGGGATCTGGCCACATTTCTTCAGACGGTGCCCGGTGTAATCACAAGCGGCGACCGCGGCGGTGACCTTTACATCCGGGGAGGCACACCCGATCAAAATCTCATTTTGGTTGACAATATGCCCATGGTAAAGCCTTTTCATATATCCAACCTTTTCTCCGCATTTCCCGATGATATGGTGCAAAGTGCTGATCTCTTTGCAGGTGGATTTGCCCCGAAATATGCAGGTGCCACATCTGCTGTTCTGGATGTGGCACTGAGGCCGGGGAATATGCGCGAACATCGTGCCTCAGCCTCGGTCAGTCCCTATTTAACGGCTATTCAGGCAGAAGGCCCTTTCACGGTCGATCAATCATCGTTTATGCTGAGCGGACGCTATTCGCTGATCGACAGAACGGGAAGGTGGTTAACAGGTGAGGATCAAAATATTCAGTTTGCCGACGTTACAGCACGTTACACCATTCAGGGTGAAAATATTACCTGCAACGTTACAGGCATCTACACTTACGACAGCGGTGAAATCGTGCCAACCCGTAATATCAACCACACCTGGCGAAATATCGCCGCGGGGGGCAGATGCCTTGGATTCTCAGAGTTTTTCAACCACCCTATTGATGTGGCGGCAGGTTACACGAGCTATCGAAATGAAGAAGGTACCAGTCAACAACAAGAACGCTTATCCGTAGTTAATCAGGCATATGTGAAAGCAGATTTTGAGAATCAGATAGGCGGCCTGTTGGTGGGGATGGGATTCGGGGCCAGCATAAAAACGTACAGTATCAATCTGAGTGAACGATTCACGCGATTTCTTTCGCTTGTAGATACAGAGAGAACCATCCCTGTGGTTCACATCTATTCGGGTGCGGAATGGTCGCCCGGAAACAGCCTGACATTCTACCCCGGGTTCACGTCACAGTTTACCCTTGATATGCCCATCACATTCGAGCCCAGGATGCGCATTGCATGGCAGCCGCGAGGCAGTGAATCGACACAATTCAGCGCCGCTGCCGGGCGCTATGTGCAAACCCATTCAGGCATCAGCGATGAGAGAGATGCAGGTACTGTATTCACGGTTTACAAGCCTGTTGGAGTTGATGATCCCCTGCCCTCTGCTATCCATGGGCTCCTTGGTTTTAATCAGAGGATTGGAAACAGGTCTTCATTAAACCTGGAAGGATACGTAAAGCGACATTTTAACATCCCGGTATCTAAATGGACTCCGGAACCGCGTATTGAGGTCGAAACGGCTCTTGCCGACGGGCTCACCTATGGCTTCGATCTCAGGTTTTCTCTTGAATCGCCCGGGTACTATGCTTCGGCTTCGTACGGGTTTTCGCTTTCTGAATATGAAGCGGTAAGCGGTGATCTCGGAGCCTGGATTGAACAACCTGTTTTTCGTTATTCGCCAGCCCATGATCAGAGACATAAATTAAACATTGCCGGAGGTTACAGGTTTGCCGGATTCTATGTTGATGCCCGATGGGAACTGGGAAGCGGAAAGCCTTTTACAGAAATTTATGGTTACGACTTCTTTTTCCGGCTGCCGTTCGAAAACCCTGGTTTTGATACCGGACAGGCAAGAATTCTTTACAGTGAGCCGTATAATGGCCGCATGCCCTGGTATCATCGCCTTGATATTTCAATCAGCCGTGATTTTTCACTTGGGCGGTCGTCGGTTCTTGAAAGCCAGCTGGGAGTCATTAACGCCTACAACCGCCGCAATATCTTCAATTACGATTACGGCGTTTTGGAACGCGTAGATCAAACTCCGCTGCTTCCATACCTGTCTCTTCGGTGGTTAATTTGATTGCACGGCTTTAAATCTCTTATCATATTGTCGGCGTACACAAAGGTAAAGCAGCCTGAGTTGGATATAAACGCGTTTAGTGGTTAAAAGACCTTAAAGCGTCCGTAGGTCCTTTAAGCGTCTATTTGCCAACGAACTCGTAACGATTGAAGGACTTTCGCTTCAAAGGTGCACGAGGTAAAATTAAAACATAAATATAGCCTTCGTGAAATCTTCGTGCTTTCGTGCCTTCGTGGCCATAAAAACAGGACTTATTATTTACTTGTCCTTGAATTTTCTCACAGCCTCATAAAGGGGGACTTATGAAGCCCTCATTGTTATCTCAAACTCACGTTAAAGTATTAGACCCAGGCAAATAACAGGATTCAAACTACACGATTGCGATGAGCCGAACCTACAAAACCATTGGCATCCTTGGCGGGATGGGCCCGGAGGCTTCTTCAACCCTGTATGCAAGGATGATCAAATATATCCAGACCAGGTATGGAGCTGAACAGGATACCGACTACCCTCCAATGGTCATCTACAGTCTGCCGCTGTCAGGGTTCGATGAAACCGGCATTACGGATGAGCAGCTGGTGAGCAGTCAGCTGATTGAAGGAGTAAAAAAACTGGAGACTGCCGGCAGCGACCTGGTCATTGTTGCGTGCAATACCGTTCATCTGTTTCATGATCAGATGCAAAACGCGGTGAACATCCCCGTACTCAATATCATCGAAGAGACAAAGAATCGAGTGGCAGAAACCGGCATTAAAAAAGTTGGGCTGTTTGCTTCCGAAACCACCGGCAGACTCAGATTGTATCAAGAGAACTTCAACGATTCCGGCATCCGTGTCATATCGCCCGACCGCACCCAGCAGAACGCTCTCAATCTTGTGATCAGGCATGTTATGAGTGGCAGCCAGGGCGAGGAAGACCGGAAAGTGCTGAAAAAGATTGCCCTCGATTTCACGGAAAAAGGCGCCGAAGCTGTAGTGATGGGCTGCACTGAAATACCCCTGGCTTTGAACCAGTCGCATACCGATATCCGTCTGTTCGACACCATTGAGATCATCATTGAGAGTGCGGTGAACTACTCAATGATGGAGTAGATCATTAAAAAGCTATCGCCAAAATACATTGGTTCATTCAGGGTTTCACACTGCGTCTAAACCGTAAGTTTGTGTTCCACGTATCGAACCCAATATCGTTTTACCCGTAAAATGAAATTCCCCTCAATTCACAATTTCACCCTAAATCCGGCCATCTCAGTGTTTGACAGATATGACTGCAAAAAGATTCAAGAGTCTTGACACAGAAACAGGATAGATTTTAAATAGCCGGAGAACTGTTTTATTCTTATACAAACAAATAGAATGTATCAGAACAGCAAAAAGAAAGAGGGATAAGAAAATAGTCTACATCTGTTTGATTACTGATTATAAATAGCTTTATTCAAAACTGGTTAGCTAACCAATACCTTGAGGGAATAATCAGACTTATCTTCTCTTTATAAGCATAGGTGATGTATTGGTTTAGATAAACGATCCCGTTATCTGCTTCAGGTGGTATAATAGTTTGATGTAGCTACTCAACCAATGCAGGGTTCAGAAGAGATAACATAAATTGTAATTCAGGGGTATCAAAGAGAACGATGTTCACTCAGGGTTTACCAAAAAAAGACACTGAGATTCACGCGTTGATTGGACATCATAAGATATTCGAAGCAGCACAGTGACTCATTAACGGTGAAATCTGAGAGCAGTACAGGTGACGCTTGTTCCGATTTTATTTACAAACTCACATGCTTTATGATCAAACAATTCCTTCTCCTATCGGCTGTTTTCATAGGCCTTTTCACAGCAAACAGCGCATTTTCGCAGGGTACCACGGCCGTGCTTTCGGCCGATATGTTTGACGAGCTTCAGATGATACACCTGGGAAATCTGGATGGATGGGTCTTCCGGCCCGGCCACGATCCGGCATGGGCCGATCCCGACCTGGACACATCAGAATGGGAAGCTATGAAGCCCTCTGAACTCACCACGGACCACGCTGATGAATCCGGCCTGATTGAAGGATGGTTCCGGCTTCGGTTCAAAATGGACTCAACGTTAACAGATATTCCACTCGCCTGGCGTTCGGGCACGTTTGGT
>PWWL01000275.1 GCA_003561515.1 Balneolaceae bacterium | reverse complement strand
GTTCGCCAAAACGATCTATAAGGCAGTAGAATCAGCCATTAAACAGGGCGGCCTAAAACTCAAAAACGAGTCGAAACCGTCATGGGTGAAGTATGTCCTTGACTTTCTTTTTTATATAAGGGCACAATGGATAGCACAAGGGGTGCAAAGGTAAATCCGTCAGAATTAAAGTAACCATACAACTGACTTGTTTTCGCAGTGACCATAGTGGTGCATCCGGAATAATGACTTTTCAAATCCGGATATAAAACAAAAATTAAGACCACCCATTTTAATCAAACTTTACCGTAAGAAACAAATACGTCTAATTAAACCCTTACTCTTCGCGGCTGGTTTTGCGGGTTCGGGTGATGGACCTGCTCAGAATAATGACGGGAACAAGGCCAACAAGAATAATGGCCAGCGCCGCACCCGATGATTCAGCAAGGCGTTCATCAGATGCCAGGCGGTACACCTGAACGGCAAGCGTGTCGAAATTGAAGGGCCGTACAATCAGCGTTGCCGGCAGCTCTTTGATCACATCCACCACAACCAGCATGATGGCGGCAAAGAGGCTACCGCTCATCATTGGCATGTGAATCTTCCGAAGAATTTTTCCGAAGCCGTAACCCATGCCCTCGGCGGCTTCATCCATATTGGGCGTGATTTTGCCAAGACTGGCTTCAACCGTGTTGAACGCCACGGCAAGGAATCGCACCACATAGGCAAAGATAAGGGCGAAGATGGTTCCGCTCAGAATCAGTCCAGACGAAACCGCAAACGTATCACGAAGCCAGCTATCGATGGTGTTATCGACCCAGCCGAACGGAATGAGAATGCCCACGGCAATCACCGATCCCGGGATGGCGTAGCCCATTGAGCCGATGCGCGTAGATGAGCGGGTTAGTAAATTGGGATTGAGTCGTACTCCATACGCCATAATCAGCGCAACAAGGAGGGCGAGGACCCCCGCAATGGCCGCCACAAGAATGGTATTGATACTGAATTGCACAAACCTCGCATCCACTGCCGCGCTGAAATTGGAGATGAGCATATCGATGAGAATGCCGGTGGGAATCAGAAAACCAATGGTAACCGGAATGGCGCAAAACAGCGAGCTTAACCATGCTTTCCAACCTTTAAGGTTGTACACATGAAGCTGTCTGAACCTTCCGGTGCTGCTCTGTTTAACGTTCATCCGGCTGCGGCTCCAGCGCTCCATCAATATCAGCACAAGAATGAATAGCATGAGAAATGCCGAGAGCTGGGCAGCGGCGGCCCTTTCACCCAAACCAAACCAGGTACGGTAGATACCGGTGGTAAAAGTCTGTACCCCGAAATAGTCAACCGTGCCAAAATCATTCAGTGTTTCCATCAGTGCAAGCGCCATGCCGGCAGCAATGGATGGGCGTGCCAGTGGCAGGGCGATCTTGTAGAATCCCTGGAAGGGGGTGGCACCGAGGCTGCGGCCTGCTTCGAGGAGTGAGGAAGACTGTTCCAAAAACGCCGCCCGTGTTAGCAGATACACATAAGGGAAGAAGACGAACGACATCATGATAATCGCTCCGCCAAGTGAGCGCACATTCGGGAACCAGTAATCGCCAAGTCCCCAGCCTGTAATATCCCTAATAAAGGCCTGTACAGGACCCGTATAGGCCAGGAAGTCGGTATAGGTGTAGGCCATAAGATAGGCCGGTACGGCCATTGGCAAGATCAGAAGCCAGTTGAACCAGCGGCTGCCGGGAAATCGGCACATGGTTACCAGCCATGCAGTACCAACGCCAATTACGAAAACTCCAATGCCTACACCGATCATCAGCCAAAATGAGTTTTTTACATAATCAGGCAGTACCGTAGACGCAAGATGCTGCCATATGTCTCCACTGGGTACAAAAATATTGGCGGCAACTGTCAGTACGGGTACTGATACAACGATTGCGATGGCTACGGTTAGCACGCTCCACCACTTTGATCCTTCACGCTTTTTTGAGCCTGAATGCCAGGTTACGTTGTTCTTAGTAAACTCAAGAAGATTTCGGATCATAGAAGAAACTTCAATTCCTTTCCTTTTATTCCGAACTCCTGTTCCAATGCGACTTGGGCTGCGTGGTACCCGCACATACCGTGTACACCGCCTCCGGGCGGAGTAGATGAGCTGCAAAAGTATATGCCTTTTGCGGGTGTTGCATACGGGTTAAAAGCGGATACGGGCCTGTTGAAGAGCTGGGTTATATCCTGTCTGCCGCCATTAATATCTCCGCCCATATAATTAGCATTGTATATCTGAAAGTCGAGTGTATTCATTGTTCGCCTTTCATCAATCACATCTTTGAAGCCAGGAGCAAAACGCTCGATTTGATCTTCAATGGCTGCCGTCATATCAACTGTGGAACTGTTGGGCACATGGCAGTATGCCCAGAGTGTATGTTTTTCATCCGGTGTACGGGTGTCATCAAACAAGCTCTGTTGTGCCACAAGAACGAACGGATTATGGGGATGACTGCCTGAGTCCATCTCTTTTTCCGACGCCGCTATTTCCTCGAAATTACCGCCTACATGAACCGTTCCCGCTTTTGCGCAATCAGGATTTTTCCATGGCACAGGTTCTTTCAGGATATAATCTATTTTGAAAGCTCCGGAACCGTATCTGAATTTTTCCAGCTTCCTGACGTAAGCCGCGGGAAAACGGTTGCCGACAATTTCGATTACCTGATAAGGAGTGAGATCGAACAAAACAGCTTTTGATTCGGGTAATTCATCAAGAGATGTAACTTTAAAACCTGTCTCAATTTCTCCCCCTAACGATTCGAAGTAGGCTGCCATGGCATCGGCAATTGATTGGGAGCCGCCGCGCGGCATCGGCCATCCTCCGGTGTGAGCTGAACCGAAAAATACAAGACCGATTGCTGTGGTAGCCATACTGCTGAGTGGAAGTATACTGTGGGCCGCGAGCCCTGCAAATAAGGCCTGGCCCTGTTCCGTTTTAAAATGCCGCCTGAATAGTGACGCAGGCTGGAGCCCTTTCCTTCCGAACGAGGCCATTTTAAAAGGGTGCGATGGAAGCAGATTCAGGGGGCCAAGAAAATCGCGCGTTAGGCCATCCCAATGATCCACAATCGGCTTCACAATCGATTTATACTTTTTTTCGTCTTTACCAAGCCGGAATGCAGTGTCGTGCAGATCACGTGTAAGTACCGCTGCACTACCATCATCCAGCGGATGAGCAGCTGGATACTCCGGATGAATCCATTGCAGCCCATATTGATCCAATGGCAGCTTTTTTAAAAATGGCGAGGAAGCAGCCATGGGATGAATGGCCGAACAGATATCGTGCCGGTACCCCTCCCTGATCATTTCCATGGTTCTCATGCCGCCGCCAACGGTTTCTGCAGCTTCAAATAATTTCACGTGCAAACCCTCTAAAGACAGCCGGATAGCCGCCGCGAGACCATTCGGTCCGGAGCCAACAACTAAAGCATCATATTCGTGGGACGATGAGCTCAAATAAGCGGGTTTTTAAACTGAACGGTTTGATGTTTGCAAAATAGGCTTCAAGGTACGGAAACTGGCGTGAAACATGAAGAAATGCAGTGAATAAACAGGGGTTATATGTCTTAAAAATGTGATTCGATTTTCTTTGAAAGTTTGTCATACAAACAGTAAATCGACACAATTCAATTCCAAATTCTTTGAAGCGGCGGGCATTCGTAAAAAAGAATCAAACCCTTCGAATAAGGTGCCGTCTAAACCTGTAGAGTTACAACTTTAACCAGTCAACACTGAGCGACATGAAAAGATTACTTTCAATGATACTGATCCTGCTATTTGCAGGAGTTACCGCCTTAAATGCACAACAGATGATAAACTCTTTGCAGGGTGCTGAAAGATTCATCTTACAACATGGCGATGAATTGAACCTGACTGAAGATCAGAAACAGCAAATGTTATCCATGGGTATCGAGCGGAGATCGCAAACGCGGGAAGTGCGAACTGAGCGAATGCAGCCTCGACGTGGAGCTGCCATTCAAAGAGGAGAGCGGGGAGGTCAACGAGCCGAGCGAGGTCAGAGAAATGATCGCAGAGTGGAAGGTCAAAGGCTGGCAGAACTGTACCAGAATATTTTGACGGATGAACAAATGCAACGTCTTACTGAGCTCAGAAATGAACGCAATGAGAGCATGCAAGAGGTACGTATACTGCGAAACCGAGTGGCTGTTGAGCATGCAGGAATTGATGAACCCAAACGTACAGAGGTGATTGAGATTCTGGATCGCAGAACGACAATCATGGCCGGCCTGGATTGGCAGCGCGGACAGAGAAACTCTAATCTGCAGGAATCAATGCCTGAATTACGTGAGTTACAGGATGAACTGAAAAATTTGCTTAGTGCCGCGGAATACGAGAAACTTCAGCAAACCATGGCACCGATTCGAGGGCCCGGGCAAAGAGCAGGTATGATGCGACGGGGCAGATAGCATCATCGGTATTCGAAAAAATGATTAGAAAATGGATGATTCCGGCAAGGAGCAATTCAGGCAGCAGCTTCATGAGCTCTATCCAAGACTGATGCGCGCGATGACTGCATATCTTGCCGGTTCAACCGTCGATCCTGAAGACATCGTACAGGAAGCATTCTTAAAAGCATATCAAAATTTTGATTCATTTGAAGGAAAATCCGGTATGTACACCTGGATCTATTCCATCGCCAGAAATTTATCGATCGATGAATTCAGAAAACGCAAATATGAACGCCTGCTGCACTCTGTGCCCTCAGACGAATTGGAACTGGCCTCTGACACCTTTGCACCAGATGAACAAAGGGAAGAAATTCTGATTTTAAGGAAAGCCATCGCCATGCTTCCGGAGATTTTCAGATCCGTTGTGCTAATGAAGATAATAGACGGGATGAGTTACCCGGAGATTTCGGAGGTTACCGGCGTTAATGAACAGACACTTAAAAACAGAATGTTCAGGGCGCGTAAAGAACTTGCAAAGACACTGAAATTACTTGGAGCAGAACCATGACCGAACGTGAACAACTTGAAATTCTGATTACAGAGGCTATCGACGGTACGCTGAGCGGTGAGGATCTGCGTATGCTTGAACAAAAGCTGACAAAGTATCCCGGCTTGCAGGAAGAATACCGGCAAATAAGAAGGCTGCCCGATTTAGCGGCAGTTTATGGAGAGTTGCGATTATTTCACGATAGTGACAACATTCAACACCTGCTCGGCGAATTTGATCTCATTGATAAAGGCAAAGACAAAGCTGAAACGGGCAGCGAATGGATAAGATTAAGCAGGTACGCTGTTGCTGCAAGTCTGGCTATTTTCGCAATTCTTTCGCTGTTCTACGTAACCGGGGGCTCATACACCGATTCTTATTTAACTGCGGAGGAAATGTTTTATCCGATGGAGGAAAGTACAGGCGAAAACTATGTGCTTTACCTGAATGATTTGTTTGAACCGAACTGACGGAGATAATTCGTAATGAATATGTACTGGAAACCTTTACTTGCCTTTGTAACTGTTTTTGTTGTGGCTTTTATTTCAGGCTACCTCTACAAGGGCCTCACATACGAAACAGATACTGGAACGGTTGCTGGAGTAGAGCAAACCGAAGCCCGACCCGGTGAACGCCGCGGTTATGGTCCGGGAGATCGACGAGCTGCAGTCAACCGAATAGCTGACTATCTGGAATTGAGAGACAATCAGAGTGATCTGTTCTTTGAACGAATAGGTGAATACAGAAATGAAATGCAGAATGTGGTATCACAAAAAAGAGAGGCAGAACACGCAGCCATGGTTGAAATATACAAAGAGATGAGAAACGAGTTGTCGGCCATATTGGATGCAGACCAGCTTGAGAAAATGGATATCAGATTTCACCCAGATAATGTTCGTGAAATGCAGCAGAGGCGCAGCAGGGATCAGGTTCGCAGGCGCAGTATCAATTAGCGTTGAAACCCTCAGCGCTTAGAATTACAAAGACTTAGCGTGCAGCCGGGGAAAGATGACCGGCAAAACGTAAAAAATATCCGTCAAGCTTAAATTTATAATTCATTTTTTCTACTTTATGATAGCGCTTACAATAAGTGCTTAAAGTAAATGAATATATTCAATGTATGGACAAAAGTGACGGCTCCGATCTCTCACGCAAATCATTTCTGAAAAAAGCGGGACTCGGGGCAGCGGCCATCTTTAGTTTGCCCATAATTACCAAAAAAGCTGCCGGTAAAACCTACCTTTTGGACCGGGAGGAGGTGTTTCCCTCCGTATTTTCAGCCAATGATCAAATCAATCTCGCATCCATCGGAATGGGTGGCATGGGTCAGGGGAATGTCCGCACGGCCCTCAGGGTAAATGGCACGAAGTTGGTAGCAGCCTGTGATCTTTATGACAGCCGTCTGAATCGCTGCAAAGAAATCTGGGGTGATGACCTGTTTACGACGCGCGATTATATGGAAGCGATTAACCGACCCAATGTAGATGCCGTATTGATTTCAACAACGGATCACTGGCACGAAAAAATTGCCATTGCCGCACTCAGGGCGGGCAAGCCGGTATTTCTCGAAAAACCAATCACACAGACCATTGATGAGGGCCATAATGTAATTGAAGCTGAGCGGCGAGCCGGTGTGCCACTGATTGTGGGAAGCCAGCGCACCAGCTCCATACTGTATGAAAAGGCGCGTGACCTCATCAATGACGGTGAAATAGGCGACCTCAATTTTGTGGAAGGCTACTGGGACCGCCGTTCAGCCATCGGGGCCTGGCAGTACTCCATTCCGCCAAGTGCGAACTCACGCAATGTAGACTGGGCGCGATACCGGCAAGGCATGCCCCGCAAAGATTTTGATCCGAAACATTTCTTCAGGTGGAGAAACTACAGTGACTATGGCACAGGTGTTGCCGGCGACCTGTTCGTTCATCTTTTTTCCGGGCTACACATGATTGTGAACACAAAGGGGCCGAACAGGATTTTCGGTACCGGCGGCCTGCGCTACTGGCACGACGGCCGTGATGCGGAAGACGTGGTGCTGGGCCTGTACGATTATCCTGAAACGGACACGCATCCGGCTTTTAATGTGGCTCTTCGCGTTAATTTTGCCGACGGTTCGGGTGGCGGTTCGCGCATCCGGCTTGTGGGGTCAGACGGTGTAATCGACATCGGCTGGAACACAGTTACGCTCCGCAAGTGGAGAAGGCCGGAAAGGCCGGGAATGAGTATCGGCGATTTTGACGAGGCAACCCGTGAAGAGTATGAGAAGTATTATGCCGATCGCTACCCCGATATGCGGGCGCAGATCATCGAACCCAACGAATTCGTGTACCGTGCACCGGATGGATACGACGACCGTTACGACCACTTTGTGAACTGGTTCAAGGCAATCAGGGATGGAAAAGACGTCTTGCAGGACGGCGCATTTGGCCTGAGGGCTGCGGGGCCAGCGCTTTTAACAAATACCAGCCTCTCGGAAAAACGCTCATTAAGCTGGAATCCGGAAGCCATGAGGGCAGTGTAAGCCTCTATAAACACAACTATAGGAAATGAAGAACCATTTTTTATTTTACAGCCTTATTCTATTATTCAGTTTTTTTTCAACTTGTCAGGTAGGTGCCCAGAATAATATGCTCACGGAAGAAGAAAAAGCCGACGGATGGATACTTCTTTTTGATGGAAAGTCGGCCGAACATTGGCGCGGATACAACATGGATGCCTTCCCCGATGAAGGATGGGTGATCGAAGGCGATGCTCTCGTTTACAGGCCGCCACAGACCGATACATGGAGCTCGGGACTCGATATCATCACCAGGCAAAAATTCAGCGATTTTATATTTAAGATTGAATGGATGATCGAAAAGGCCGGAAACAGCGGCATTTTCTACCATGTACTTGAACAGCCAACACAGGCAATTTACTGGTCGGGGCTTGAAATGCAGATACTCGACAACGAGTACCACCCAGATGCCAATCAGGGTATTGCCGGAACACGCAAGGCAGGTTCACTTTATGATTTGATACCGGCCGACCCTCAAAACACCAAACCTCACGGAGAGTGGAATTCCGTGAAAATAGTTTCAAACGGTCCTGTAGTTGAACACTGGCAAAATGGTGAAAAAGTTCTCGAATACGAGCGGTGGACTGTTGAGTGGTTTGAATTAATCCGCAACAGTAAGTTTGTGGGCCATCCTGAGTTTGGTGCCATGCGCGAAGGGCATATCGGCCTTCAGGATCACGGTGATGTTGTGAAGTTTAGGAATATTAAAATCAAAGAGCTTTAGGGCTCATCAATAGAATAATTCTATTTAATTAAGTAAGCACGTCTGATATGAATCTGAATTTGAAAGCAAAAAAAAATAACAGCTACGATGCCATCGTAGTGGGTACCGGCATAAGCGGCGGATGGGCTGCCAAAGAGCTGACTGAAAATGGACTCAATACGCTTGTACTGGAACGGGGAAGGAACGTTCGTCATATTGAAGACTATCCCACCATGCTGAAAAAACCATGGGAATTACCCTACAATGATCGGGTAACACAGGAAGAAGCCCAGCATTACCAAAAGCAAATGCGGACAGGTTACACCATTCGCCAATCTACAAAGCACTGGTGGATACGGGACACAGACCAACCGTATGAAGAGATAAAAAGATTCGACTGGATTCGCGGTTATCACGTTGGAGGGCGATCCATTATGTGGGGCAGGCAAAGCTATCGGCTGGCCCCAATGGATTTTGAAGCCAATGCAAAGGAGGGTATTGCGGTAGATTGGCCTATCCGATACGAAGACATTGCTCCATGGTATTCGCATGTTGAAAAATTTGCGGGTATTAGCGGCCAGGCACTGGGGTTGCCGCAGCTTCCCGACAGCGAATTTCTGCCGCCCTGGGAGCTCAATTGTGTTGAAGAACACCTGAAAGAGTCGTTAGATGCCAACTTTGGACGAGTGCTAACCATTGGCCGTACCGCCAATATGACCCGATCGCATCAGGGAAGAGGCAGCTGTATGAGTAGAAATCTATGCATGCGGGGATGCCCCTATGGTGCCTACTTCAGCAGTAATGCTTCTACACTGCCAGCTGCAGAAGCTACAGGCAATATGACTCTTAGGCCCAATTCAATCGTGGATTCAATCATCTATGATGAAGATCTTGGAAAAGCAACGGGAGTGAGGGTGATTGACGCTGAAACGCTTGAGACGTTTGAGTTTTATTCGAACGTAATATTTTTAAACGCGTCTTGTATGAACACGACGCTCATCATGCTCAACTCAATTTCTGACCGTTTTCCGAACGGACTTGGAAACGACTCCGGTGAGCTGGGCCACAATGTGATGGATCACCATTTCAGAGTTGGAGCCAACGGCGAATTTGATGGTTATGAAGACCGCTACTACTGGGGCAGGCGGCCTACAGGATTCTATATACCGCGCTTTCGCAACCTCGACCGTAACGACAGGTCTTACCTAAGAGGTTTCGGCTACCAGGGCGGGGCAAGCAGGCAAGACTGGCGCCATGCGGTTCGTGAGCTTGCCATAGGAGAACCTCTCAAAGAACTTGTGCAAACTCCCGGCAAATGGACGCTGGGAATGACGGCATTCGGTGAAATGCTGCCCGACCACTCGAATCGCGTGTACCTCGATCACAACAAAAAAGACAAGTGGGGACAGCCAACCCTCGTTTTTGATGTGGAATTCAAGGAAAATGAATTCAAGATGCGGGAGGATATGAAAAATGACGCTGCCGAGATGCTCGAAGCTGCAGGTTTTAAAAATATTACTACGTTTGATGATCCCGGTGGTCCAGGTTTGGGAATACATGAGATGGGAACGGCACGAATGGGACGAGACCCTCGAACATCCGTGTTGAATAAATGGAACCAGGTGCATGCGTGTAAAAACGTATTTGTAACCGATGGGGCTGCGATGACTTCCGCAGCGTGCCAGAATCCATCGCTCACCTACATGGCGTTTGCTGCTCGTTCTGCCCACTACGCCGCCGAAGAAATGAAAAAAGGAAATTTATAAGATCAGAACCATGGATAAAATGGATAGAAAAGAAGCAATTAAACGAACTGCTATGCTAATGGGAGGCGTCGTGTTTGCCCCTACCATGCTAGGAGTCTTAAAAGGTTGTTCACCATCAACGGGACGCTGGAGGCCTGAGTTGTTCACGGCATCGCAGGCGGCTCTCGTAACAGCTCTTTCAGATACGATTATTCCGGCAACCGATACCAAAGGGGCTGCCGATGTTGGTGTACCCGGTTTTATTGAGAGCATGGTAAAAGATGTTTACTCGGAAGAGCAGCGAACTAGCTTTCTTGACGGTTTGGAAAGATTTGATGAGAAGTGTCGCGAACAAACCGGCAGCGCGTTTGCATCTCTTGATGCAGGGGCTCAGACCGAATTTGCAAATACTGAGAATCGGCTGGCCATAGAAAATGAAGCAGAGGAAGGCCCTCAATTTTTCCTTGTCTTTAAGGAACTTACCATGGTAGGCTATTTTCGTACGGAAGAAGGCGCTACCAGAGTGCTCCGCTATGAGGATATCCCGGGTATTTACCAGGGTTGCATCCCGTTCGAAGATGTGGGACGCACATGGTCTCATAACCATTGAAAAACATAGCTTAAGCCTCAAAAAAGCGTTATTATTTTAGCGCTTTTTTTTATATCCATAAGGTTTCAAAACATATCTACTTATGACATCATTTAGCAAGCTGCTTCAAATGCTAGCCGTTTTAGCAGTACTCAGCACATTTTTATTTACTTCCTGCGCACCCGACCATCACCATACCACAGAAGAGGCGGTAGGTCCGCTTCCGCCGGAATGGGCCGTGAACGCAAATATTTATGAGGTGAACATCCGACAATATTCCCCTGAGGGGACTTTGGAGGCGTTTACGAGAGATATCCCAAGGTTAGAAGCCATGGGAGTTAAAATTCTTTGGCTGATGCCTGTTCACCCAATTGGCGAAAAGAATCGGAAAGGTACTCTGGGCAGTTACTACAGCATCGTGGATTACACGGAGATAAACCCGGAGTTTGGTGATAAGGACGACTTTAGGAATCTTGTGGAAACTGCTCACAGCCATGGCATGAGGGTAATCATTGACTGGGTGGCCAACCATACCGCCTGGGACGCCGTTTGGACCGAGACCAACCCCGAGTTTTACGCCACCGATGAAGACGGAAATTTCTTTCCTCCGATTGATGATTGGGATGACGTGATTCAGCTTGATGTGGATAATCGTGATATGTGGGAAGCCATGATCAGCGCAATGGAGTATTGGGTGCGTGAATACAATATAGACGGTTACAGGGCAGATGTGGCATATATGGTGCCAACGGAGTTCTGGATTGAGGCACGGGAGCGCCTTGATGCCATCAAGCCGGTATTTATGCTGGCTGAAGCAGAAGAGCCGGAACTGCACATCGCTTTTGACATGAGCTATACATGGGATCTCGCACAGGTGATGCGCGACTTCGGTGCCGGCAATGCAACATTAGCCGATATTGATACCGCACTCGAAAATAATTTCGAGCAGTTTCATAAGCGTGACTACAGGATGGTATTTACCACCAACCATGATGAAAACTCGTGGCAGGGAAGTGATCCGGACCTGTTCGGCGACAACTTCTATAACTTTGCCGTATTTGCCGCTACAGTTTGGGGCATGCCGTTGATTTATAACGGACAGGAATCCGGCCTTGATCAACAGCTCGAGTTTTTTGAGCGAGATCCAATTGACTGGGGTGATTACAGGTACCAGGATTTTTATGCCACGCTGCTTGACCTTAATTCACGTAATCAGGCTCTTTTTAACGGTGAAATAGGCGGCGATTACGTAAAACTCCTCACCGATAACGATGAAAACATTTTTGCATACAAGAGAATCGGTCACCATGAGCAGGTTATGGCGATTCTCAATTTTTCTGACAACGAAGAATCATTCGTCTTCGAAACCGGCGATCAGGGGGAATGGATTGATGTTTTTGAAGGTACTTCGATTGAGGTAGCTGCAACAATGACGCTGCCTGCAAACAGCTACCTACTTCTTGAACGTGTTTACATGAGCCACTAACCGAAATACTCCCGGGAGCAATGTTGATTTTTGAGGGTAGTTTAAATTATTGCAATGCAAAGTCTCCCCTAAAAGGGGAGATTTAGAGGGGTGTTTGATACTTCAAACGATTTGATACCCCCCTTGCCCCCTTTTTAGGGGGAATAATCGTGTTTCACTAATCATTTTTCCCTTACAAATCAGCTTGAAACCACTTTAAAATTAACCAATCGGAACTGACACAATGAGTTACACTCCACAACCTAGGCCGAGGCTAAGCTTCTGGCAGATTTGGAATATGAGCTTTGGATTCCTCGGTATTCAATTTGGGTTTGCTCTTCAAAATGCCAACGTAAGCCGGATCTTTGAAACCCTTGGAGCAGAAGTTGACCTCATCCCCATCTTGTGGCTGGCTGCACCTGTAACAGGTCTTGTTATACAGCCCATTGTTGGCTATTTCAGTGACAGAACATGGACAAGGTTGGGGCGTCGGCGCCCTTACTTTCTTTGGGGAGCTATATTTGCATCGGCAGCACTTGTCGTAATGCCAAATTCGCCGGTTCTCTGGGTGGCCGCAGGGATGCTTTGGATTTTGGACGCATCAATCAACATCTCCATGGAGCCTTTCCGTGCTTACGTGGGCGATATGCTGCCTTCAGAGCAGCGTACGAAAGGTTTTGCGATGCAGAGTTTTTTCATAGGCACCGGTGCTGTTGTGGCTTCCGCACTACCATGGATGATGACCAACTGGCTTGGAATTGCCAACACGGCACCCGAAGGAATGATCCCACCCTCAGTAAAGTGGTCGTTTTATATTGGAGGAGCAATCTTCTTGCTTTCCGTAATGTGGACAGTTTTCCGGTCTCACGAGTATTCGCCTGAAGAGCTTGAGGCATTTGAGGAGTATGAGGACAGCCTGATAGACAATGCTGATGAAGCAAAGCGCGATGTTCCAATTGAAGCCGGTGAGGGTCAGAAAAAGATTACGTTCGGTTATGTGCTTACCGCTTTAGGAATCGCGACCACATGGTGGGTAAATCAGGGCGGTTATGATCTTGAACTATACATCATCACGATAGGGTTACTGGTTCTTGGACTCATTTCTCTGATGGCAGGATTCTTACAGAAAAGCGGTAAAACGGAACAGGGGCTGGTAGTAGTTGCTCACGACTTTCTTACCATGCCTAAAACCATGATGCAGTTAGCCATGGTTCAGTTCTTCTCATGGTTTGCCCTCTTTGCGATGTGGATTTATACAACAGCTGCCGTTACATCTCATATTTATGGAACCAGTGACACAACCTCTGTTCTTTACAATGAGGGAGCTGACTGGGTTGGAATACTCTTTGCCGTTTACAACGGTTTTGCCGCTGTTATAGCTTTTGCACTTGCGCCAATGGCCAAGGCGACGAGCAGAAAAATCGTTCACGCTATTGCACTCACAGCTGGTGGGTTAAGCCTGATATCTATCTATTTTATTCCCACGCCAACACTGCTCATTATTCCTATGATTGGAATAGGACTGGCTTGGGCCAGTATTCTGGCTATGCCATATGCAATTTTGGCCGGGTCACTTCCTGCAAAAAAAATGGGCCTCTACATGGGAATTTTTAATTTCTTTATTGTAATTCCGCAAATCATCGCGGCGAGTATGCTTGGTTTTATTACGCGTAACTGGTTTGAAGGGGAGGCAATCTTCTCGCTTATGATGGGGGGAGGTGCTATGATTATAGCAGCAGCATCCATGTACTTCGTTGATGATGTGGATGATCCGGATCAGATCGGACGGGAATAGATCTCCGGCAGGGCTCAGACTCTTTATCAGCATATCGTTCAAGCCGAATGTAAGCGATTCTGTTTTCAAGAGGTATTACAGCTATATTTAGCTTTCTGCGTTGTGAGTAGAGAGTGATCGTGCAGAAGCATCAGAATAACCTGGATGTGTCGGTCACTTCAATATGAATTAAGATATGCAACAAGTGCCGGCGCTGTATACAAAATAAAGAAGGACAAATTCGCATGTGCAAATTTGTCCTTTTTAAAAGCTCCCCGGGCTGGATTCGAACCAGCGACCGATCGGTTAACAGCCGATTGCTCTGCCACTGAGCTACCGAGGAAGATGAGTTGTTATGTCAATATGTAGTACCGAATAATTTTCAAGATGAAACCTTCTATCATATTGTCTGGCTTCATTTCGAACGGGCACAAATATAACAGGTTGCTACAACGTAAGTCAAGGTAAACTTCTTATATTTTTGCAGTAACTATAAGAGGACTTTGCAGTCTCAGGGATTTTGTTCAAGGGCAAGGCCAGAATAATGTTGGAACCGCAGTAACGATGCCAAGGGATGAGGATTTCAACCGACCGCACCGAGCGCTCATTTTTTGAACACGTAGTGAAAACGATTCCCACGCAGTAATAACGCAGCCATTGGGCAAAAGACCGGTTCTGCAAAGCCCTCTATAAAATGAAAAAGCCGCCACGATCAGGTGCGTGCCGGCTTTCATAAATTCATTCGGAAGGCATTTTACACTTTGCCGGAATTCTTCATATCCTGAATTTCCAGTCTTACTTCCTGAGCAACTTTTTTTAGCTCCTGTAAGTGCTTCCTGGCTCTCGTGCCGGCAGCTTTATTTCCCTTCTCGTAAAATTTATCCATTTCCGGCTCTAGTTCAGATACCATCGTCCGTAATTGTTCAAGTCTGTTCATTATAACTCCGTTGGGTTAGTTAATGTTAGTACAAAACTTCTTTTCTGGAAGATCACAGACAAACTATTGAACGAATAAGAAAGGGGCAAATAAAAACCTTCTTTAATGATAAAAATACGCTTTTTCTCCGTTTATGAGTCCATTTTCCTAATCCTGAAGTCCAAATGCATCAGCTGTTGTTAAAAGAATACTGGTGTCTGATTTTTTAAAGCCTTCGGGCAGATGTTTCGATCGTACATCATCCTTCAGAGAATTTGCTAATGCTCTGATTGGAAGCTCGTTTTTAATCACATCTGAAGCTTCATGAATAGAAAAAACTGTGACCTCATCCACACTGTAAAGGCCTTTGAGCTTTTCAGAGAGTTGAGACATGGCTACGGGCACAGGCTTCCCGCTTCCGGAGTTCTCGGCAAGATTGGAAAGGACAAGCATTGTTTGATCGGGTAGCGCGTCTATTACTGGCTTATTTATTACCAATTCGTCTTTATGAATACTAAAAATCGATTTTTGATAGCCATTCAAACCAATGGCGGAGATTCCCTGATCCGCAAATAGTGCAATAAGCCTGTGGTTCAGATCCTTAATGGCGCGTATACGTGCATCTTCACGCATCATTCCGGTTTGAATCAAACGGTCGGTGTATTCACTGTCGCCATGCAATACAATACCCCTATTTTTACGTTTGGCCAGCGATCGGGCAAAGGCTGTTAGAAACAACCCATTATCAAGCTGTTCGTATTCAAGTACTGCAATAAAATCCATTTTTTATTTTTTTAGAGCTCCGGAGGTAAATCCGTAAGGGAGCATGTGAGATACAATGTACTTTGATAACGTCCCGTCACCGTGCTGAAGTTCCAGACTGGAATCAGGCATTAGTTCGGCTAAGACCTGCCGACACGCTCCACAGGGGCTCGCAAATTCAGCTTTCGGGGCATACACCACAATCGATTCCAGATTGTTAAACCCAGATGCAATCGCCCTTGCTATTGCAACACGTTCGGCGCATAAGCCCAGAGCCCATGCGCTAACCTCAACGTTTACCCCCGGTATATATCCTTGTTTGGTTTCGATCAGAGCCGACACGGGGAAGGATGAGTGAGGTGTAACGGCATTTCCGGTCAACTCGCGAAGTATTTCAATAACCGGCCTGTTTTTGTGTATAAGCGGAGCGTAAACCATTTTGGGTATCGGTTCGGCATCATCATGAACCATGTTGAATTTTCGTATCCAGTAATCCTGAAGTTCCGAGGGATTTTTTTCCTGCAGAAAGCGATCCGGTTTATCCCCGTTGGCAAGGCAGCTGCAAACAGCCGCCTGAATAGCCGAAATTGTGAGGGGGTAGGAGACATTCTCAATTCTGACACCGGGATAAAAAATGCCCGACTCGCCCAAAACATAGCACGATTCCTCAATTCCGGAATAAGGTGAATAGCTTTTCATGCACCTAACGGTTTACGCTGTTCATTACCGCATCGGCAACAGCCGCGCGAATGCGGCTGATTTCTCTGCCATAGGTACGGCTTGGATAAGTTCTGTTGGTGAGTAAAATGATGGCGATATCATATTCGGGATCTATCCACAGGCTGGTTCCGGTAAAACCCAGATGGCCGAAGGTTCTGTTGCTGGTCAGTTCACCGGCTGTGCTGAAACCATCACTCTTTCTGTCGAATCCGTACCCGCGGTGGTTGATAGGAGATCGGTGACCTGTGAACTGTTCAATAATTTCGGGCGAGAGGTACTGCACACCGGCATACGTTCCGCCATTCAAAAGCATATACGCGTAGATGGCAATGTCTCTTGTGGGAGCAAACAGGCCGGCATGTCCCGCAACTCCGTCCATAAAGTAGGCCCTTTCGTCATGAACCACACCCTGCACCGTGCCTCGGCTATAGGTAACATCGATTTCGGTAGGCGGTGTGCGGTTACTCACCCAGTTGCCTACACGCCTTGGATTAAAGTGTGTGGAATACATCCCCATCGGGTAGAAGAAAGTACTTCTTACATACTGATCGAGCCGTCGGCCGGATACTTCCTCTACAATCTCGCCAAGCAGGATGAAGCCAAGATCACTGTACACGAACTTCTCTCCCGGTTCAGCTTCAAGCGGTTCGTTTCTAACGGCATTGATGATTTCGTCACGGGTCTGCAATTTATCCACATACACCTGAAATGCCGGCAGCCCGGAAGTATGGAGCAGAAGATGACGAATGGTTACGTCCGCTTTTTTACCGTCCCTGAATTCGGGAATGTATTTCGATACAGGATCGTCGAGGCTGATAAATCCATCATCCACAAGCTTCATGATTGACGTAGACGTAGCCATTGCTTTACTCACGGAGGCCAGATCAAACACATCATTGTTAGCCGTTCGCCGTGTTTTGGTGTAGTCGTGATATCCGTATGCGTTGTTCCAAACAAGTGATCCGCCCCTCATCACGGCTACAACGCCTCCGGGAAATACCGAATCATCGATCGCTTTCTGCATGATCATATCAATTTTGAGAAGCGAGTCGGTTACCATGCTTACAGCTTCGGGCCGGTCGAAACGAACGGCCGATTGGGGGATTTCGATGCCTTCACCTAGTTCGTACATTCCGGGAATGGTGATGGGAAGCTTTCCCGAGATGGGTGATGCTCCAAAAAGGGCTGGCACACTCTGCTGCACCTGGTTCAGGTGGGATGACCACGCCAAAAGGTGAACGTCAGTATTGGGCAGATCACGGACCACATAGGGATTTCCGAATGCTACAAGAGCGGATGGAGTGCTGCCTCCCGTTATTTCATGCAGAAGCTCAAGCTGTTCGGGACGAATCTGAATCGGCTGGCTTGATCTCACGATTACAAACGATCCGATGATGATCAGATCTGCCTGCCGGGCCGCCTTGCGTATGTTGTCGTACTCCTCCTTGCTGCTTCGCTGATCAAGCACGTGAAACGACACATTGTTATGGTACCGGCGAAGTTCGCGGGCGAAGGAGGTACCGGTTGAGCCGCTTCGGTCATCTGCCAGGGCAATGGCCAGAATCCGAAGATGGTCCACATCCCGGATCGGTAAAATGTTCCCCTCGTTCTTAAGCAGCGTTACGGATTCCCGGGCAATTCTTTCGGCGGTTTTCTGATACTCGGGCGTGTTTATTTTGTAGCTAAGGGCATTCAGATCCACCATGTGGTTTTCAAACACATTGTGCTGCTTTTTGAGCCTGAGAATTTTTCTGACCGATCTGTCGATCCGCTCTTCACTGATTCTGCCTGACTCCACCGCACGGATTACTTCATTGATCGCGGTCATTTCATCGGGACTGATCAGCATCTTGTCGGCACCGGCAAGCAGAGCGCGAATCACCGCATCGCCTGGCGAAAAGTTGTCGGCGATCCCCTGCATTTCGAGTCCGTCTGTAACAATTAGTCCGCCAAACCCGAGATCTTCCACAAGTATCCGGTTCAGAATGCTTTCATCAAGTGTGCCCGGCAGGCCAATATTTTCGCTGATCATCGGGTAGGCAATGTGTGCACTCATTACGCTTCGAAGCCCGTTTTCGATGGCTACACGGAAAGGAACCAGCTCCAGGTTTTGAATTCGATTCAAATCGTGATTAATCACCGGAAGCGCGAGATGCGAATCTACATCGGTATCGCCATGGCCGGGAAAGTGCTTGGCCGTTGCCAGCACGCCTTCGCTTTCAATCCCCTCTATCTTATGGATGCCAAATCGCGATACAATTTCCGGGTCAGCGGAGAACGACCGCACATTGATCACCGGGTTATCCGGATTGTTGTTCACATCAAGTACCGGTGCGTAGATCTGATGTACGCTAAGTGCCCTGGCTTCACGGGCTGTTATCTTACCTTTCAGGTATGCATTGCCGGGATCACCTGTGGCCGCAATACCCATGGCCGGTGTAATCCGGGTGGTTCCGGT
>PWWL01000392.1 GCA_003561515.1 Balneolaceae bacterium | reverse complement strand
TCCCAGATACGCCTGATTGCGTGCGACATTTTATAGGTGCACCAGCCGGCAACGATCATCACATCGCTCTGGCGCGGTGAAAACCTCATAACTTCAGACCCAAACCTTGCCACGTCGTAGCGTGGACCTGCAAATGCCATCATCTCAATAGCACAGCACGCAAGCCCCATTGGCATTGGCCATGCAGCATTAGCTCTTGCCCAATTTACCACAGAATCAAGCTTTGTGGTTAAATATCCTTCTCCTAAAGCGCTTTCTAAGCCCATAATAGTTTACTGTGTAGCTTCTTGTTTAAATTTCTTTAAATCCCAGTCGAGAGTACCTTTCTTAAGAGTGTAAAAAAGACCAATGAAAAGTATCACTATAAATACTACCATCGCCATAAACGTTCCGGTGCCGTGCTCCATAAAACGAACGGCCCAGGGATAAATAAAAACCACTTCCAGGTCGAACACGATAAACTCCATGGCCACAAGGTAGAACGCGATTGAATAGCGATCTTTAGCCTCTCCAACAGGATCCATGCCGCTTTCGTAAGGATTCAGTTTATTGGTGTTGGGACGATACGGCCCTACGATTCTGGAGAGCGTCATTAAGAGTATTGCAAGTACAAATGCGACGCCGATTAAAATCAGAATAGGGTAATATTGTTCAAGCATGAAAAATCTGATATTTGTTAGGCCGTAAATTACCGCCGGCCCTGTGAAATGTCAACGTAAATGCGGGTGGAATATAGCAGTTCTTGAGGCCAAAATTGAACTGTTTTTTTATTATTCCTCAATCTGCTAATCCCCGTTTCAACGAAAACGCGGCAAGTCTCAGATGGTGTTTCAGTTACCCGGATTGAGGCTCAATTGTTTGGTGAGCTATGCGCTGCATACAAAGTGCAGCTAGGCAAAGTCGGCAGTCTATCTTAGCGAAAGATTATCAAGGGGAGCGCTGATTCTAGATCCGAGCTCGTTCAGGCCTGAAAATCCGTAGTTACGCATGCAGGGTTTTCAAAAAGCTTCAGAAACTTAGCCGTAAACCATGCAGGGTATATTTCTGCAAGAAATCTTTCGATGGTTCATGGGGAATTACGAAAGCAGAATCGACAGGGTAAAAACTCGTACAAGCATTTTCATCATAAGTTCTACACAGGGATGCATATGAAGCTATATCGGCTCCTTATTTGATCTACGAGCTGCAGGTGCGTAGTATTCTTACTGATTAACAGATTGGAAGAGTAATGGCGGTATCATTACCAACCAATTCTTCCTCTTTGTGAATCACGATCCTGCGGAGTCGCCGGTGGTTCCGGCATAATAAATCCAGGCGGTTGCTCAAAGGCATCCGTGCCCCAATCGTATTCACTGTCTTCGCGTACCGATTGGATAAATGAACCTACAATTGGTAGTGCAGTTCGCGCACCCTGACCAATACTTCCCGGCATATTTCTTGGGAAACGTATTCTGCGATCTTCACCGCCAACCCATGAACCCATTACAATGTGAGGAGTCATAGCCACAAACCAGTTATCGGCACTATTCTGTGTTGTACCGGTTTTGCCGGCGATATCCTGCTGAACACCATATACATTGCGAAGCCTTACGCCTGTTCCATGAAAACCATCGCCGCCGCGAATTACGCCCCGCATCATGTCGATGAGCATGTATGCCGTTTCTGGGCTCATAACCTCATGAATTTCGCTTGGTATGTACTCCTGAAGAATATTCCCCTCACGATCTTCAATTCGTGTAATTGCCGTTGGCTGCGTGTATACGCCCTGGTTTGCGAATGTGGTGTAGGCGCTAACCAATTCAAGAAGAGAAACTTCGGCCGTGCCAAGTGCTATGGACGGCACGGCACGCGTGTTACCCATATTGATACCAAGGTTTTGTGCCATATCCCTGATTTTTTGTGCGGCAGGAAAAAGATCGTCCAACTGGTTCGTGCCCGGAGCACCGGCAATTTCAGGGAGCAGCCTAACAGTAATATTGTTCAGGCTTCGGGCCAGGCCTTCTCGCAGTGAGATCATTTCGGCACCAGCCGGTACCGTTGGATCTTTGGGATTCCAGCGATTGCCCGATCTTTCAACAAAGCTCACAGGATACTTCGAAAACGAATGATACGGCATGTACCCATTATCGATGGCTACTGCATAAACAAATGGTTTAAACGTTGAACCGGCCTGCCGTCGTGCCTGGTGAACATGATCGAACTGCTGTGTTCCAAAATCGGCACCGCCAACCCAGGCAAGAATATGTCCTGTAGTAGGGTCTACCGCCGTAAAGCTTGCCTGCAGTTTTGTGCGGGCACGTTTTACCGAATCAACAAATGCAGAGTCGGCCTCAAGATTTGCAAATACTACTGATTCCTGGTCGGTTTCAAACTTTGCGAATCCATTTTTATAGCGATCGGTTTCACGGATAAAGCTTCTCAAAAAATAAGGATACTCTTCCCAAAGGTTGTCCATGTAGCTGCCTCCCCGCGAGGTCCATTCCCGCTCAAAAATGGGCTGAAATTCTTTGAGATTCTCCCTCACCGAGCGTTCTGCATGGCGCTGCAGCCGTGAATCGATCGTTGTGTAAATTACAAGACCGTCGGAAAATAAATCGTAACCGTTTTCAAGAGCCCACTGCTGAACCTGCAGCCGTACATATTCGCCAAAGTAACGGCTTTCACGTCCCGACCGGGATGGCGGTTGGTAATTAAGTGCAATTGGTTCAAGGCGTATGTTTTGAAATACTTCATCCGATATAAACTCTCTTTGATACATCAGGTTAAGTACAACGTTTCTCCTGAATTCGGCCCGCTCTGGAAAAAACCGTGGATTGTAAGCATAAACAGCTCGTAACTGACCGATTAAGGTTGCAGCCTCGCTTACAGTAAGGTCTCTGGCTGATTTGCCAAAATGTGTTCTGGAGGCCTGCTCAATACCAAATGCGGAATTACTGAACTCTACCGTGTTGAGGTACATTTCAATAATTTCAAGTTTGGTATAGTTATTTTCGATCTGTATGGCTGTGATCAATTCACGAAGCTTTCTGGTAACAGATACCTCGAAACCGATATTCCTGTAAAGGTTACGTGCAAGCTGCTGGCTAATCGTAGAACCGCCTTGAGTGTAGAAACCCGGAATACCAATTTTACCGAGAATCGTTTGACCCACCCCGGAAAAAGTTCTGAACATGTCCATGCCCCAGTGATCGAAGAATCGGTGATCTTCTGTCGCTATGAGCGCATTAATCGCATTAGGAGAGATTTCATCAATATTTATATATGTACGGTTCTCGATGAAATACCGATCCAGAACGGCACCGTCGCTGCTGCGAACTTCGGTTGCAATTGCCGTGCGCGGATTTTCCAGTTCTTCGATTGAGGGCAGCCCCTGTACCAGGTACAAGAAGTAACCAATCCCAACAGCTAGAAAGAATACAAAGGCTGCACTGCTGTAGATAAGAATGTTTTTTTTCAGCCGCCGATTGTTGCTTTTATTTTGGGGTTGACTGGCTTCTGAATCCGGCCTGTTTTTCTTGCCTAAGACATTTTTTCTATAATCAGGATCATTAAAATAGCGATCCATGTCTACGTTGTGATCATCATTGCTCATATGCAGGCTGTGTTTTTAGAGATCTCTGAAATGGGAATAACTCGAATTTATCTGCAATCCATTTAACGAGTCCAAGGCTTCCGTTGGTATATGTTGCTACGGTGTGATGCTTATAAAAGGCACCAAGATTTATATAGGTTCCGTGCTCAAATGTTTCAACACGGGGAATATGGTCGTGTCCGGAGATCACAACATCAAATGATCTGTCTCGAAGAAAATTTTCAGACCACTTATTTAGACGCTCCGGTTCAAAAACGATGGTTTCCCTGCTGAATGCCGAAAAGCTCTTCATAAGGTGCAGCCCGGCATCGGGAGGGTAGATGGTTTGATAAATTTTGGTGAACCAATTACTTCGAAGTACGCGATGAAACAGCGGTCGAGGAAGTTGGAACTCAGGGTCGGATAACCCATCTCCATGGTGCAGAAAAAAAGAGGTATCGTTTTCTTGTAGTACGTGAAAGTCGTTAGCGGTTTTCATCCCGATTTCAGCAAAGAAACCACGTGTCCAGTTGTCGTGATTGCCCAATATATAGGTAATCGGTGCAACATCCCGGCAGTACTCATCAATAGATTTAAGTACGTGTTTGCCCAGTTCAGGTTTCTTGAGCGGATATTCCATCCAATAGTCGAATAAATCTCCAAGAATGTGGATATGGTAGTTGTACCGTCTGCAGTATTGTATTAACGCGATTAAATCATCTTCAATTCTTCTGTTCTTTACTTCAGAAAAAGCGCCAATATGAGCATCAGACACAAATAGATGATTCATTGCAATTACTTCCGGAAGATTATTTTTTTCTGGTTATGATAAACGTTATCAGTTCTTCGAAGTCATCAAGTCCGTTTACTACAGGGAGCTTTCTCAGCTCAGCCACCGCTTTTTCAGCATATTCGTTCATGGCAGTTTCGGCTGCATGGAGTCCATTTTTTTCGTGTACAAAGTTTACAATGGTTTCTACGTCAGCCGATGTTTTCTTTCTTTTCTTCATCCTGCTTCTAATCGAAATACGCTCACCAGCAGTCGCTTTTTCAAGGGCCTTGATGAGCGGCAGGGTCACCTTCCGTTCCTGAATATCATTACGGGTAGGCTTGCCCACGTCATCGATTCCATAATCAAAAAGGTCATCTTTGATTTGAAATGCAATACCGATATTAAGGCCGATCTCACCCATTTTTTTGATTACTTCCTCATCATCGGTAGCAGCTATTGTGCCACAACGGCAGCACGCGGAAATAAGGCTTGCTGTTTTTTCCGAAATGATTTGATAGTACCTTTCCTCGGTCATGTTATAGAGCTTTGAGGTTTTAAGCTGCCTCAGCTCGCCTTCGCTCATCAACCGAACGGCGTCCGACAGAACATGCAATAACTGATACTCTTTATGTTCGAGAGCTACAAGAAGGCCTTTTGATAGAAGAAAATCGCCCAGCAAAACCCCGGCTTTGTTTTTCCACAGTTTATTGATGCTGAGAAAACCGCGCCGCAGATCAGCTTCATCAACCACATCGTCATGAATCAGGGTAGCGGTGTGCAGGAGTTCAATCATTGTGGCAGCTACATAACTTCTTTTACCCACGTCTCCAAACAATCTGGAAGTCATGAATACAATCGTAGGCCTAATCTCCTTTCCTTTCTGACGCAGCAGGTATTTGATTATTTGATCCAGCAACAACACATCACTGCTGATCTCCTTCTTAAAAAAAATCCTGAACTGCTCAAGATGCTCCTGAACGGAACCGGTAATTTCTTTTAATGTCCTGGTTTGGTTTTTGATTTCTGAATCGATGATAACTGCCTCTT
>PWWL01000100.1 GCA_003561515.1 Balneolaceae bacterium | reverse complement strand
TGCTCGCAGCCATGTTCATCACGGTTATGATGTCTTTGATGATGCAACACCCGGCAACAGCACAATCCATCCACCCGAATCTGACCCGTTACACCGAGCTGGACGGGTTGCCTGCACCGGAGGTTTCCCGAATAATTCAGGATCAATTCGGGTATATCTGGGCTGGTTCCATAAATGGGTTAACCAGATTCGACGGGTATGAATTCAAACGGTTTTACAGCAACCCCAATGATCCCGGCTCCATCAGGGGGCTTCAAATTCAGTCGATCTACGAGGACAGCCGGGGACAGATCTGGGTGGCAAGCTCTCCTGAAAACGTGAATGTCTATGACCCGAAAACGGAAAGCTTCAGGCATTATGCGTACAAGCATCTCATTGAGCATCCTGCCAATGTGGAATTGATTATCACCAGTTTCTGTGAAGATAAAAGCGGCCGAATCTACATGGGGATCACAGGCGGGATGTCCTGGCACATTGTTGGCACAGGATTGCTTTATTTCGATGAATCGGATGATAGTATCAGGGTTTATGAAACACACGGGAATGTCGCCATTGAAAACGTTGGAATATGCACAACTGACCCGGAAGGCAATGTATGGATCGCGAGCAGCAGTGGTTTGTTCAGGATTGATGGTTATGGCGAACTGAGCGATATGCTTGGGGAGCGACTTGATATTGAAACGGATCAGGGCTATCCGACAAATATGATCAGCGACAGTGAGGGGGGGATCTGGTTTACAAGAAATCCGGCGGCGCTATCTCATTATGATCCGTCTGAGGACACATGGCTCATCTACAAACCCGAAGAGCAGCCGGTCGGTGCCTCAGGTGACTTCCGGTTTAATGTCGTAAAAATTGATCCGCAAGGCAAATTCTGGATCGGCTCAAATCAGGGTCTCTATTTTTTCGATCCGGCGGAAAGCGGGTCCGGCATCCGGTCACATGAATCAAACGTTCAGCTGAATCAGGTTAACATATGGGATCTCCATTTTGATTCCTTCGGATCGCTGTGGATAGGTACCGCCGGCCATGGCATGTATAAATATGAGGAAAAGGCGGTCTTCACGTCGTACAGAGCGGACAGGAAAAATCAAGTATCCATACTTCCCGGATGGGTAAATAACATCGTTGAAACACAGAACGGCCAACTGCTGATAACGACATCAGGCATGCAAAACGAGTCCGGAATAAGCTTTTTTGATCCGCTGACAGAAGCGTTTCGTTCCATATCCTTTCAGGATCTTCTTGCTGAAATGTGGGTCGTTTTTGGAATACGCGAAACAACGCCAGACCTGTATCACATATGGGGGAATCCGGGCCTTTTCCAGTTTTCGGCGTTAGATAATACCATGGAGAGGATCAAGCTCGAGGGATTGCCGGAAGATGTAATTGGATTTGATTACCACATTGATAGTATGGGGAATCTGTGGGTTGCCAGTGTCCATGGCCTGTACGGAAAAAGCAGCGGGTCGGATGCATTCGAGTGGTATGATCTTGCAGAGGTTGACGGCGGCGAGGAAGCCAGTAATGAAATCCGCAGGCTTTATGAGGGAAATGCAAGGATGTGGCTGCTGACCATCAACGGGTTGTTCAGCTATGATTATGAGTCAGCACGTATAGAACGCCATGGGTATGACCTTCTATCGGGCGATGTGTTCCTTTCACAGGATTTCAACTCATTTTACGAAGATCCCGATGGCATTGCGTGGGTTGGCATGTGGCAGGGCGGGTTGAGCCGGTATGATGTTGCCACGGGTACCATACACAGCTACACCCGGAACGACGGATTGCCCTCCATGAGCATCCAGGGCATTCTCCCGGATGAAGAGAACGGCGTCATGTGGCTGAGCACCTTTGACGGTTTGAGCCGCTATGATATCGCTACGGAGCAGTTCCTGAATTTTTCACTATCGGATGGCATTCAGGGACAACTGTTCGCGGAAGGCTCGGCTCTCAAAACGAGTCAGGGTCTATTCGTTTTTGGTGGATCACATGGCCTTACCCTATTTCCTGCGGATGTCCTGAGCAGCCGCTCCGCTCCACCGCAGGTATTTCTGACCCGGTTAGACATTGACAATGAGCGGGTGGTGCCGGGTGGAAAATCTGTGCTTGAACATCCGATTTATGAGACGGAAATGATTCGGCTCAGGCACAATCAGAACAATGTGAGCATCTCCTTCAGCGCTCTGCACTACTCCGATCCGTCGAGAAACAGCATCCTGTACAAACTGGAACCTTTTGATCTGGATTGGAGGGATGCGGGAAGCCGGTTCACGGCCTATTACCCGAGACTTCCGTCAGGCAGTTATACTTTCAGGGTGAAAGCAGCCAATAACCATGGGGTGTGGAACGAAGAGGGGGCTTCGGTGCGGTTGACCATCCTGCCGCCCCGGTGGCGCACAATTTGGGCGTACGGGTTTTACGCACTATTTTTTGCGGGAGGTGTTTTTTTCATAGACCGCTACCAGCGGAAAAGGCTGGTCCGGCAGGAGCGTGAACGCGCACGGGAAAAAGAGCTCGAACAGGCAAAAGAGATCGAAAAAGCCTACAAAAACCTGGAAGTTGCCCACGAAGACCTAAAAGCCGCCCAGGATCAACTCGTGCAGCAGGAAAAACTCGCCAGCCTTGGACAACTCACCGCCGGCATCGCCCACGAGATCAAGAACCCGCTGAATTTTGTCAACAACTTTTCGGAAATCAGCAACGAACTTATTGATGAATTAAAAAGTGAAAAGGCAAAAGGGAAAAGTGAAAGAGATGAAGCATTGGAAGAAGAAATACTCAATGACATTTCACAGAATCTTGAAAAAATCAACTATCACGGCAAGCGGGCAGATGCCATTGTAAAAGGCATGCTGCAACACTCGCGAACAAGTTCAGGAGTGAAAGAACCAACTGATATTAATGAATTGGCCGATGAGTACTTGCGGCTGAGTTATCACGGACTGCGGGCAAAAGACAAATCTTTTAACGCAGATTTTAAAACCGATTTCGACCCCAATTTGCCGAAGGTTGAAGTTATTCCACAGGATATTGGCAGGGTGTTGCTGAACCTGATCAATAATGCCTTTGATGCAGTGAATGAAAAAGCCAAAGATAGTGATCCGGGCTTCAGGCCCACTGTAAAAGTATCAACCAGATTCAACGGAAAAAATGTTGAAATGATGGTAAAGGACAATGGAAACGGTATCCCGGAGGAAATAAAAACCAAAATCTTCCAGCCGTTCTTTACAACCAAACCTACCGGGCAGGGAACGGGCTTGGGTTTGAGTTTGAGCTACGATATTGTGAATGCGCATGGTGGAGTCCTAAAAGTGGAGACCATTGAGGTAGAAGGAAGTGAGTTTATTATTCAATTACCTGTTGTCTGAATCACAGATTTAAATGGTTAAATGATTACACAAATGCACAATTTGAAAAGTCAATGAAATTTGTAAATTCAAAAGATAGAGAATATATTATTTAATTACATATTTTAAAGATTAATTGAAAGTTAAAAAACAATATGAAAGCAAAATCAATCAAAGGAAATTCCGTGGAAGAAATCAAGACAGCTTTGTCTAAAATCTTGGCTGAAGGCTTAAAACCCACTCTTGCAATTGTATTTATCTCTGTAAGACAAGACAGGAAAGCTGTTATTGAGGTTTTGCGAAATCAAGATATGGATGTTTTTGGTGCAACCTCTTGTGGAGAATTTATTGACGGCCATCAGAGTGAGGGATCAATAGCCATTTTGCTTCTTGATATATCCCGTGAAAACTATGCCGTGTTATTTGAAGATGCTGCTGATAGTACTATTTGGGAAGCCGGTAGAAGGTTATCTCAGGCTGCAAATCAAAAATTTAAAAACCATTCGTTCATACTATGCAGCACCGGAGTGAATACAAAAGGAGAATATCTTGATGGTGAAACAGTAGTGCAAGCTATAAAGACACACAGTGGCGATAATATAGTGTTTTTTGGTGGTCAGGCAGGCGACGATATGACTTTAGCGGGCACTTATGTATTTACTAACGAAAAAGAAACGGATTATGGATTGGTAGCCATTGTGCTGGATACTGATAAAGTTGCTATGCACGGTTTGGCCAATACCGGCTGGAAACCAATGGGTATTTCCAGAACGATAACGAAGAGCAAAGGAAACCTTGTTTATACGATAGATAATAAACCGGCTGTGGAAATGTACCTGAAATACCTTGGCAGCAAAGACAACCCGTTTGATACATCCGTAGGACTTATGACGGATTTAAGCTTGCAGTATCCATTTATTGTAGAAAGAAAAAGTGGTGAAATGGTTTTAAGAACCCCTCTAAGTATTAATAAACAGGAAATGGCATTGCACATGAATATTGCTATGCCGGAAGGCACAAAATTCTGGTTTACTATGCCTCCGGATTTTGATATTGTGGATGAAGTGTTGGGTAATGCTGTAAAGGTGAAAAAAGACTATCAAGCAGAAGCTTTGTTGGTGTTTTCTTGTGCCGGCAGAATTAATGTCCTGGGGCCCCTGGTCAACTCAGAAAATGAAGGCTTACATAATGTTTGGAATACACCTATGGCTGGATTCTTCACTTATGGTGAATTTGGAATCGATAGCAAAGATAATATGGAGTTTCATTCAGGTGCCTGTAGCTGGGTGGCTTTAAAAGAAAAGTAAAAGCCCCCTTCTACTTCCCCAAAAGGGAGAGAGCGAAAAGAAAAAATGTTCGAAAACACCTTCTGTATGCCGTCGGCAAAATCCTGTTGGTGGTCATCGGGATAAACTGTCCCGTTAGGGACTGTAGATCGGTAGAAATCTCCTTGGGTTTTCTATAACTCACGATATAGTAAAAGCACATGGAGGCACGCTCGACGTAAACAGCAGTACATCAGGCACCGTATGTAACATTATACTTGGAAGAAATCATGACTAAGACCCTTCACATGCAAGATCATGTCCGTGAGCTTGAACAGGCTCTCGATCAAAGAAATGCCGAACTGGTTCTATTCAGCAGTATTCAGGAGGCATTGCTGTCTCAACGGGACATGTCGTATATTTTTAATTTGGTGGGCGATTATATCCATTCTATCTTTGATGACCACCTCATAGCAATTGCCACCTTTGATCATGATACGGAAGTCGAACACATTCATTATCATTACGAAAACGGGAAACGGTTCTTATCGGAACTACGCTCTTTTAATAGGATCTCTCAAATGCTGATCGAGAGCCGTACACAATTGCTGGTCAACAAAAACAGCGAAGAGTTCGTGAGGGGTATATCGGCGGATAATCAAAAAAATGTTCCGTGGAAGCATATCCCGAAATCATTCATTTTTGTACCATTAATGACGGACGATGTGGTCCGTGGTTATATTAGTATGCAGAGCTTTGACCGGGAAAAAGTATTCGACGGCGAACACGT
>PWWL01000103.1 GCA_003561515.1 Balneolaceae bacterium | reverse complement strand
TTCTGATTTGCAATCAGTATTTCAGCAAACAGCATGGCGTTGTCAAGATCCTGGGTATCCTGCTCATATAACTGCCTGAATTCACTCTTCAGTCTTTCAAAATCCTCGAGCCTGTTGTAAACAGAGGCTTTTATCCGGATGAGTACAGGATTGCCTGGAAACCTTTTAAGAGCGCTATCAGCTTGTTGAAGTGTTTTATCGTCTAAACCCGATTCGTAGAGTAAAATGAGTAGATTTTTGTGGTATGCCAGTGACTGAGGATCATATTTAACCGCACTGCCGGCGTATTCTCTGGCTCTATCAAGATCTCCATTTTGATAGTATCTTACAGAAGCAAATTGGTATAACCTGGCAAGAGATTCTTTTATTTCCGCTTCACCTACGGGAAAAACCCGAATCTCTCCGCCCTTGTTTATGGATTCCAAAGTTTTTAAGTAATAAGGAATGGCTTCCATCAGGAGCTGTTTACCAACATGTGACTCTCCCCTCAGCCAATTAAGCGTTGCACTTTCGGGATGATATTTTAGGGCACCCTCTGCCTTAAAGTCGGCAATGTCGGGCGAACCATTTCTTAGGTAAGAAGCAACCAGAAGTATTTGTGCCTCTTCATAATCGGGATACATTTCCAGTATTGATTCGAGCAGCGGTATTGCCCGGGAATATTGTTCTGCACCAAAATAATTAACGGCACGCTCCATCGAGGCAGTTTGAGCATGCAATACACCCTGAAACAATAAAAAAACTGAAATAAATAAAACCTTTGAATACTTCATCAGCAGGATTTAAGGCGATCTCACGGGTTCACTTGGTCTGCTTTCATTTCCAAATGTATCAATTGCCTTTACACGAAACCAGTACCGCTGATCGGTAATTGCACCCGACCACTCTGTTTCCGTGATAATTTCTTCAAAAACCGGTTCATACACACCGCTGGCAATTGACGACCGGTACACGCGATATCCTGCCAGGTGGCCTGAAACTACCGGCTCCCATCTAATGTGAACCTGTTGATCGTCAGTACGCACCTGTACATTTCTAACCCTTCGGGGTGGATCGTAACTTCTTACATGGTAGGGCTCTGAGATTTTCATTTCTCCCACATTCCCTGATGAATCAACCGCACTTACTGCATATCGATATTGGAGCCCCGGCTGCACCGTTTCATCCCTGAATCTCCGAACAAGCCGCTGCTGTTCAACAAGCGGTTCGAAGCTGCCATCCTGCTCTGCCCTGTACAGCCTGTAAGAAATTACATCACCTGATGGGCTTTCATCCCAGCTGACATTTACCAGCTCAACTCCGCGCCCTTCAACGTAAATAACGGCCGGCGGGTTGGGTGGTGTAAGGTCAGGTATCTGAATCAATGCAAAGGTGGTATCACTTACATTTCTTGAACTGTCGGCCGCCATAACAGCGTAGCGATAAAACTGACCTTCCTGGAAACCTATCGATGCAGGCCCGATGTCCGAAATGCGCGTATTCCTGAACGAATCGCCCCCGATTTGAGTATACGCCTCATCCCCCGGCACTTTTCTCAAGATGATATAGCGGCTGAAATCAGACGGAATCTCAGACATCGTCCAAACCAATTCAACTTCACCGCTTTCCAAAAATTCTGCACTCAATGTTTCGGGAGCCGGTGGCGGGGTACGGTCAGGAAGCCGCCTCATCGCCGCAGAACTTAAAGCGCTTTCGTTTCCGCTTCTGTCTATTGCAGAAATTTTATAAAAATACTGCAATCCTTCCTGTACATCACTGTCCCGGAATACCGTTTCAAGAACCGGTAACGGAACTTCATTCAAACGAACATACCCGTCGTCAATGGTTCTGCTTCGGTAAACAAAATAACCTTCCAGATCGAGCTCAGGACTCACCGGCCATGTTACTACGATTTCATTGTCTTCGATAAAACTTTCAACGCCTGTTATCACGGATGGCGAAATATTGTCTACCACAAAATATTCTATTACGTCACTTTCCGGGCCGGCTTCACCAGTAATATTTCTTGCACGAACAGCTATTTCCATATCCTTATTCATCTGCTGCACGGTAAATGTAAAGCTGTAAGTGCGTCTCTCGTCCTCTCTCAGAAGTATCAATTGATTGGCATTTAAAAACCCCGCTATGCCCTCAGGTCTGTAAAGAACATCGAAACGTATCACTTTATCATCCTCGTCACCCATCACGGGGTAGTTCCATTCAACAGTTACCACATACCCTGTATTGCTCACGTCGGTAATTTGAGGTTGAGCGATGTCAAATTTGCGAATCGTGAATGTTTCGGTATGTTCACGCCCGGTAGGTACGCCTAAATCGTTTACGAACTCTATTCTGTATGTCACTGTGTCTCCCTCACCATGGGTGGTATCTACAAATAGACGTCCTAAAGCCCGTGCTATATCAGGATCAACAAACGTGTACAGGTTTGCGAGCACCCTGTTCGACCTGAACCGAATAAATGTTTCGCTGATGGTATTTCCCTGAACTGCATCTGCCAGTTCCTGATAGAGTTCTCCAACCATGCCGGTAAACTCTTCCGGGTAAATAGCACCTCTGATTATATCTTCATTAAGCCGGATGAAATTATCTTCTCCGTCCCTTTTTGCATAGAGATTCCAACCATGTGTGAGGGGCTGATTGTCTACGTGGTAGAGATAAACACCCTCATCAGTGAGCGCAAAACGTACCATGGAATCCTGCGCTGTAACCGGTATAACTCCGTAACAAAGCAGCAGAAGCGCCAGGTTAGCTGTGGCAAGTTTCAGTTTCTTGAAAATCATTTCAGACTTCTGTTTAAAAAGTTAAGTTCAGGTTACCGTGCATTTGTTGAGTATTTAGCGGATTCGATATGCTATAAACAGCTTGAACACTATCCACTGTTTGCATTCCATTGCCGTTTGTAACCCGCACATATACTCTAATATTCCAGGGGAAAAGGCCGCCCGAAACTGTTACTGACCTGCTTCTGCTAAATGTGCCCATCTGAGGTGTTGAATTATTGATTACAGTAGTCCAGTTTCTAATTGTAGCACCCGATGTACTATTAACCACTCTGTATTCTACCCGCCTGAGACCTGACTCATGATCTGTCAAATTTCCCATACTGATATTGAGTGTGCTTCCACTCAGGCCTGCACTGATCGATGGTACAAGCGGAGGCGTATTATCAAAAATAATTGGGCCTGAACTTGTATATGCTGAAGTCGATCCCTGGCTATTTCTGGCCCGTATATGAACATACAACGACTGTCCATTGGTTAAGCCTGAAGTTGGCAAGGTAGTGTACACCGGTGACAAACCGGCAGGCCAGTTAACGTCGCCAAGCGCTGTTGACCTCCAGATAGCAGAAATTAATCCTAATTCCCAATTTGAAATTGCTGTATAGTTTCTCAGCGATCGGATAAAATGACTGGTTCCCAGTCCATATTCGTAGGTGATATTTGTTTCCGGGTCGAGCGCCGGACGGGTTAGATAAAATCCGATATTTGCGTTCATTGCACGCGACCTTATGTCTGGCCTCATCGGCGGAGTTGGATCTCTGGGCACTACAGGCCCGATAGTAAGTGGTTCACTCAGCATTCCAGACCTGCTTTCGGCCCGAACATGCAGATAGTATTCATCCGTAAAATTCAGATCTCCACCTCTAAATAATCTTGTATTACCCGAAGTAGACCGGATATCATCAGGGGCAGCAGTCTCAAACGCAAATTCACCGTTCTCATTCTGGCTAAGCAAGTAATGGTAGCGCCTCGTACCTGCCATTTCGGCTTCAGAACTTCCCCATCTGAACCTGACTTCTGGAATACGAGCCGTTACCGATGGCGCTGTTTTAAAATCAGGAACACTCTGAACTGGGCCTATCAGCAGTCCACCTCCGCGGCCTTCCATGGCCGGCATTTCAATCGCATTGCTTACCATTGCGGGAGCCGTAGGCACTGAAGCGTCAAGGCGTATAGGACTGTTCAAACTTTCAACTGAACTTCTGATGCCGGCACCATTTATTGCCCGCACACTTAGATAATAAGGCTGACCCGGTTCAAGGTTCAAATTACGGATGGTAATACGCTGTGCAAAATTGTTGTAGCCGGCACTGTTTTCAAAGTTATCACTTTGGGTACGCTGCCCTGGCAAGCGAGTCCACCCGAAGAGAGAGCTGTCACCCGGGCTGGTGCCAAGTATAAACTCAAACCCTGCAATGTCTGAAACCTGATCTATGGACATTGCTTCAAACTCGATTTCGAAATCATCTTTTGTCCAATACGATCTATTTTGACCGTTTTTATCTAGTCCCCGGTTGTAAGGTAGAAAGACAGCAGGCCTTGCCGGTGGATTCGTGGAGGGAACTGCAACACCGGAGCTGCCCCCAAATATTGTGCCTATAAAACCACCATAAATGGAAGCCGGCTCTTGTACACGCAAATTGAATGTGGCCGGGCGGCTGATTGCAACACCTGACGGCCCTCTGGCCCTGACTACAGCGGACATATTTCTTGTAATTTCTTGTTCTGTTTCTTTAAAAGCATACCTCGTAATTGCCCTCTCACTGCCGGCTGAGTACATAGCGGAGGCAAAAATACTGGTAGATGTTCCTCTTCGAAGCAAATAACTATTTTCAACAATATTTCCTGTGGGATGAGTGGCATTCCAGCTTAGGGTAAATTTATTTAGATACCCTGTGTTATTATCATTCAGAAAAATATTTGTAATAACCGGCGGTAAAAGCTGTTCTTCGATCGCGTTCTTCTCCTGCAAAACGTCAATTGCAGCTTCCTCTCCCATCGATTCAAGCCTCCACTGAGAATACACATCCAGTAAACCATGCAAAGTCGTCATCATGTTTGCTTTAATACTGTAAAGGCGGTCAACAGCCAGGGTAAAATCCTGATGGGCATTTTGAAGCGGTTCACGCCGCTGATAATACATTTCTTCCACAGCAAGAGCTCTCGGAAGTGTTTCATCAGCCAATTGCTGAAGTCCAAGGTTGGGCAAATCGTACCAGAACTCAACAGCTTTCAACACATAGTTATCAATATAATTCCGGTATTGACTTGGTGCCCAAAAACTTCTCAATTCATTCAAGAAAATATCTGCTTCATTTTCTGCCTCCTCATTTGTTTTATCGGGATCTAGAGTATGAATATACAGTGCACGAGTTCTTGCAACATCTTCAATGGTATTCCGCTGACTTGGCGAAAACGTTGGATTTTGATGTAGCTGAGTATAATTGGTTATTGTTGGACCAGCAAAATTTATGAGTGTTTCCCTAGTTGCATCGCGTACGGCATCGCTGACGTCTCCCGGAGCTACATTCTGCAGCTGGTTACTTTTCGTATTTGCCCAGCTTCTCAAGCTCCAGTAATAGCTTGCGCGGTTTGCATAAAACCTGTCAACATACTCCATTGTACTTGAGAACTGTTCGGATATCTGATTGGCAGATGGATGAATTTCCACCTCACCGGTCATAACGCGTCTCCCAGTTAACCTGTCAATTTCAAAAGCTGGCAGGGTTAGTGAACGACTCAATGCCATATCGATTCTGTCGATATTTGCAGCAACAGAATCTATCGCAGCGCGGTACATCTGATCCATTGCTTCCACGCTTGCCTTAATTTCTTCGAGTGAAGACTGGTTCGATGCATTCTGACTGCCATTGATGTTGAAAGTCGGAAGCTGGTCTCCCTCCGGCTGAAGCCTCACAAACTCGACAGGATCCTGAATTACATCATCGAGTGCCTGCAGTGCTTCGGCCTGCCATACAACCGCAGCTTCACGCGTTTCCGCAAGCCTCTGCTGTACTGCACCCGCTTCTGAGGCGAGGAGATCAAGAGCATCCACCATCTCAGCCCGATATTGGCTCAGGTTAAAATCTGATTGATTAGGCCTGTTCAAATCAAAAATTAGTGAGGAAATGGAGCTGAATATTTCTGGTACAGGGTCCTGAATTTTCTGCTCATTCGCCAGTGCCACTAAGAAGTATAAAAGTTGTACCAAAGGGTGTGAGGAAACCAAAGCCTGCCCGGCTGCAGCAAGTTCTTCTTCGCTTACGCCGAGAATCACGGGAGCCTGCTCAATCTCCTGTGCAGCCGCAAGCGCATCGGCCAAAGAGCTTGCCATATCCTGAGCCTGCTGCTGTGCATCAGCGATCATCTGTTCGTAAGCCCCATTGGCTCCGCGGCCTCCGCTGAATTTGCCGTTTCTGAGTGCCGCCCATACGCTCACTTCACCATTAAAAACAAATAGCACTTTAACATATGCCCTGGCAGATGCATACAGCAGATACCCGCCATCCAGGATCAAAGCTCCTTTAAGGTCACCGCCAATCTGGGCAGCCCCGCCGAACAGGGAAGCATTAAACCCAATCTCCATGTAGGCTCCAAACTCTTCGCCCCTGATCCACCAAAGCGCCCCACCCCAATTGGCGTGTATGGCTATCACCCACACATCAAAACCCTGACTGATCGACAAATCCAGGTAAAAACCATCTGGGCCAATTACAAAATTGGTTTCTGCTTCAAGCAGTGCCAGCACTTTAAGACTGCCCTCCCCATGAACTGCCCATACGTAGTCAGAACCTTGTGATGAAGCAATAAAATCAATGGTCATGAATCCATCCACTACGGGATAGTCGATCGTTAGACCGACACCGCCTTCCACCCTGAAGCCGCCAACCCAGTTCACTTCAAGATACATTCCAGCCTGCAAACGCCCATCCTGTCTCAGCATAGTGCCTGTTGCATTTAGAGCTATCCATTGATCGGTAATCATTAGTGCCGCGTTAGCACTGACCGCGTAGTTATTTGGAACCCCAAACATATTTATACGCGTCATAAGAATGATTGCAAAATCAAACTCACCTCCGTCTTCCCAGGGAGCTCTGTCGTTATACATCTCATACCCCGTCAGTGCCAGAACATCATCAAAGTCTCTCTCTGTAGCCTTATAGAAGAAGCCCCCGCCAACCTCACTCAGTACAATTGCCCCGGGGAAAATGGGTATTTCAACACCAACGGATACAAAAACTCCAAAACTGAAACCATTACTGTTGTTTGTGATTCGGCCAAGTGCGGCAATTCCGAATTCTTCGCCACCCGGTGTAATAATCTCACCACCACCCGCAACCCTTAGATTAAATCCATCGTTTTGCCGCAAGTACTCCAAACTTGCAAACAGACGGGCGTGATTGCTCATCTGAATATTTACACCTTCAACATTCAGGTAGAGTTCGTCACTGGTTCTGTAATAGATAATTTCGCTGACACTGCCGCTGAAACCTCCCGGCATGGTAATACTTATAGCGTCTCCGCCATCCGGGCCACCGGTGAAACCAAGGTATTCCGACACCTGCAGTGTTACAGTTTCACTTTCAGGATTACTGTTGTCGCCCGTGCCCTGCACAATTTTTATTTCCCCGTCTTTCACCCAGGTGAAATTGCCAACCTCCATAGAAATCGGCCCCATGTTCAGGCTGCCATTTTGTATGGTACCCAATGATTCGAGCCCTGCGGTTGAGACAATCATGTCCTGCATGGTTAGTGAACTTCCCACACCGGTCAGTTTTATACTTGCCCCTGCCGTAAACTTTAATCCGAACGATGCAGCGCTCTCATCGGCAATGGAAATGTTGGTGAGCGAAAAGCTGAAAAGGTCATTCTCGAATGAGAATGATGGCGAATGCGTTATCCGCCACTGCAGATCGCTGCCTCCAAAATCGTATTTCACTCCCCAGTTTTGTGCGCTTCCGCCCTGCCCAAACTCGATGTAGCCATCTCCTGCTTCTACCCTGGCAGATGCATAAACAGAAAACCTCGAATCGAACAGATCTTCGATATCCATTCCTGCGCCGGTCAGAACAATCTGCCCGAAATCACCAATCTGGTACGCCGCATCAAGGTTAAATGAAGGTCCCTGTACCGTAACCTCACCGATATGGTTCACATTAAATGTAATATTTGAATTGCCTTGTAGCGGTTCAGGCAACGTCATCCGGGCGGTAGCGGATAATGCTGCTTTATTTTCTATCAGTCCTATGCCAAGTGAGTTTAGTACAAAAAATTCGTCCATAAGCGATACCGGAGAACCGGGACTCACGATCTGAAGCAACCCTTCATCAAGGCCAAATACACCGTTTGTGCCAATTTTCATGCCTGTAAAAGAGAACTGTGTATCAAACAAGTTCAGTGCACCCGCGAGGGTGAGCATAAGATGCTGTGAGTCGATCAATTCTACGCCGAGATCATTTAATACAATCAGATCATCCTGCCCAAACAGTGAAATGCTCTGTGGGGTAAGTGCATCGGCATCAATTTCATCAATGGATACGCCTTCGGTACCGATTCGCAGCCCGTTGATTGTTATTTCAAGATCTTCTCCTGTTACATCAGGCATCGATAAGCGGCCGTCAATGCTCAGATAAAAAATTTCGGACGTTAGTACTGCTGTAATGTCATCGAGTATAATTCTACCTGAACCTATCGGAACAACCCGCGGGGTTAGGTGATCACTCTTGGCCGCTACCGACCATTCACCGCTTTCATAAGCGGCAAGCATATGAAGCGTGGCAGGAGCCTGGCCCGGCTCTTCTGCCAGCAGTGTACTGCTTAGCTGTCCGGAAAACCTGAAAGAATTTTGCTCACCGATGATCACTTCAGCACCAAAAACCGTTGCCCTGAATGCGCCATTATCAACTGTCAAATCTGCCAGGGGGCCATTTTCGGATGGTGTGTACGACTCACTGAAGGTTCCGGCTGTGATTACCGCCTCCTCAAAACCACCGGGCCCGAAAACTATTCGGTCTATGTCAATATTCAGGTCTGCTAAAGACTCAGGCAAATTGAATCGTGCACTCGCTGTAAGTTTGTAATCACTCTCCTCTTCTTTGTCGTATCTGATCGACGTAAAGCTTAATGGAAAATCAAATTCAGGGCCAAGTGCCAATGGAGAGTCTTCAAGGTTCACTTCAATGGATCCGCTGATAACCTGGTAAGCCGAATTAATAATCACATCTGAAAACGATACGGAAACAGAAGGTGGGTCCAGCTCATCGGTTCCAAGCGCAGCAAGTACCAAGGTTAGCGGTTCAGTGGTTGTAATTGAGACACCGCCTTCCACATTTTCGATCTGAATGAGGAAGTTACCATCATCATCTTTAAGCGGGATATAGGCAATCTCCTTGTTCGGAAGAGCAAGCGTATCGGGTACGGGTATGAATCCGGTTAAATTATCGGCATGAAACCCATCGGCATCATACCATGCCAGCCTTACCGGATCCTGTCCCGGTCCCGTTAGCAGGAAATCGGCTCTTCCCGACAGGAAACGCACTGATGGTTCAATCCCGATCTCTGCGTCAACAAAGTCGAGCGTTAAGGCTGCATACTCTTCTCCGCCAATATTCAATGCTGCGGTGCTCTCCCCAGAGATTGTGATTCCATCTCGCGAAATGGTGATGTTTTCCGGCAATACCATCCTAAGCCCGTTCTCAAGCTCGAACTCTTCACCGGGATCGCCAATGGCCCAGCTTAATGGCATCAGGCCTGCATCGAGGCTGAATGCATTTTGAATCTGAACATTCCCGCCCACAACGGCGCCGGTTCTGAGCGACAGTGTCAGCTCATTGAAACTGACGCCTACAGTTCCTTCACCCAGCTTCAGTTCACCATCTCCAATAAATACAAGGCCTTCTTCGTTGATCTCAGCCTGATTTACGGTAAATGCAAACAACGAATCTGACGAAGGATAATACCACGGAAACGAGCGGGTGATGCCAATGGAACCGCTGATCACTTCGCCCGTAATCAAGTTCAGTGAAAGCTCTCCGGTAGCCTCTGCCGTTGTACCGTCCTCAAGATTTAAAACTGCGGTTGCGCCCCCGCTAAGAATGGCACTGTATTCATCATCCGTAACAGCCAGCTGCAGCGTTGATTCTCCAAATGAGAGTGCTAACGGCCCCAATTCCATATTGCCACATGGCAAAAAGTTCTCTGCAATTCCTGTTATCCGGCCCGACCTGTTCAGGCTGAATAATACCTCAGCGGGATCGCAATCCTGCCCGCCACCAAAGAAGTCCGGCATTCTGAAGGCGCCTTCAAGTTCTATGTCAAAACCCTGCACGCCCTCCAACAACTCTTCAAGCTCTCCGGATATCCTGTTAACCTCCATTCCAGCACCGCTGCCAACAGGTAAAAAGAGAGGTGCATCCGAAAGATCGAAAGGAAGGATTTCACCTGAAAAAATTCCGCGATCGAAAGATGCATCATTAATGGTAAGCCCAAGCTGTCCGATTTCGGGTACCGTTTCTGCCAGACCGGGAAATGAAAGTTCAAAATCTACGGACGGCAGCAAGCCAAGCAGGTCGCCGGGCGACCATGTGTGCCAGTTAATCGTATCGCGCGGCATTCTGAATGCAAGCGGCTGTATGCTGAAAATCCCGAAATCCAGTTCAGGCATTTCAAGACCGGGAACTGTACCGTCGTGGATATCCTGGGAAGGAATTACAAACCCGGTATTGCTCCTGATTTCAACATTACGCATCGGAAAACTGATCATGCGTTCATCTGGCAGCACAAAATCGAGGTCGATATCGAGATCTGCAAAGTAACTGAAACTATTGTTTGGTATATAGTTCAAGCTTAGCTCACGAATGCTTTCTAGTCCAAGACGGAAGAATCCAAGGTCTAATGGCGAAACCGGCAAATCTGTATCTGCATTAAATTCAGTTACGACCAGCCCGAGGTGAGAATAGAGAATGCCCAGGCCTGCGTGAACCGCCCTGTTACCATCGGCATCGTTAATCTGAAATCCACCGCCAATATTTACCGACCAATTACCGGCAGAAGGGTTCGCCAGTGGAATATCAAACGAACCGGCAAGCGAATCGGCAATCAACACCACCCGGTCGTTACCAGGCTCAAGTGGAATCATCCTGTCGAGATCTGGAAACAGAACGCTTCCCGTTAACCTGCCATCATTCTGTACATACAGCGCCACCTCTGTCTCATCGCCGAGATTCTCATCAAACAGTGTGAGATTCCCTTTGAAAAAGAGAGCGGTGATGTCGCCACCATCCGCAGTCATGGTACCGTACTTCACTTCGTTTAGTGAAATCGGAATGTTTCGGTGACGTACCCCGGGCCAGCCATCGGTCGCAGTTGCATAAACGTTACCACTGATATACGTTCCGTTGGCAGGATTTACCCTCAGATCGTCCAGAACAACTTCAAGCGCGGGCGGCTGTGGCGATGTTCCCTGCAGTGCAGGTAGTACGAGATTCAGCGTTCTGCCTTCGCGGGTTTCGATGTGAACCGTTCCGTCGTCCATGAAATTGGTATTCACAACCAGCTCATCTTCTTCCCTGAGCTGCAGATATGCGATTTCCATGGTTGGCAGCGGAATTGCAACAGGAAGAAACTCTTCAGCAAAGAATCCGAAATCGGGAAAGAAACCGCCCGGTGCTGCAACGGCTACCCTCTGCTCATTCCAGTAAAATTCTGCCTCACCGGATGCAATCCTGAATGGATCGAGTGCCAGTGCAAAATCATCTGAAAATTCTACAGTAAGTTCGTCGAGCTCAAATTCCTGGTAGTTTATCTTTGCCGCAGAAGTGCCGGTCGTACGCACTCCCAATGAGTCAATGATCACTGTACCGGCAAGCTGCATCTGAAGGCCTGGTGAAAGCTGCAATGCTTCTGAAGAAGATGCTGATGCTGAAAAAGTAAGTTCACGGGTTTCAGGGTTGATTCCGGCTTCGAGTGCAAAAGTTTCATCCAGGATTACGCGGCCGCCTACAACCGTGTAGGTCTCCCAGTCGAGCAACAATTCATCGAACGTTGCGTCGATTGTGTCATCACCGATAACAAGCTGGTTCCTGCCATCTACAAATAGTCCTTCTTCGCTGAGAGATGCCTGCTGAACACTGAATACAAGCACCGGTTCGTCTGCCGGAAAACCCCATTCAAACGGGCCCTCAAGATCAAATTGAAGGTTCTCAAAGCGCGAGTTAACGATATCGTACAGAAAAGTTCCCGTTGCCTCACGTCCTTCACCCAGGTCAATAACTGCCGATGCATCCATTCTCACCTGCTGGCCGTCTGTTTCCGAGTAATCAAATTGCAGTGCTGAGGATTCGACAGAAGCTGAGAATGGGCCAATCTGTACCGGACAGTCGGGGATAAATGGATCAACGGAACCCGTGAGACCTCTGCCAAGATCGAGTTCCATCCCGGAAAGGTCCATCTGTAAACCGTTTCCGTTACAACTAAACGGGGAGTCTGCATTTAGTTCGGCATCAACAATGAGTTGTGCTGCCGGCCGAAATTCACTCTCTTCAATCTCAATCGCGAATTGCCCTGAAAAACCGTTTATCACAAGTTCAAATAAATCGGACACACCCCAGCTACAGTTTAAATCCTGCTGAGAAGATATGGCACCCCCTACCTGGTCAAGTCCCTGTCCTGTGCTTAACACGGACGCACCCTGTAAAAAGAGAGTTTGGTTCCTGAAACAGGATGGCAGTGCTGCATCAGTCGGTGTTGTGATTTCAGCGTCGAAATCAAATTGCCAGGGCCCTACACCATCTTCATCCCAATCAAAAAGCGGGAAGGTAAATTCATCGAGATCAAAGCGGGTAAACCGGACTGAAAATTCATTAAGTACTGCACTTCTCGCTGCACTAAGTACTGCCTCGCCGAAAGAGGCCGTCGGGAACTCAATTCCCTGTTTCGAGAGTATTACCCCTTCAATAGGCGGAAGTGCCGTAAGTGGCTGGCCCGGGATAAAAAGCTCTGCATCGAAGCTCAGTTCAAAATCCCAGTCATTCGTTTCACTGTCATAAGTGAGGTAACCGAGGTCAAGATTGGTAAAGGCAAGATTAAAAAAGCCGAGATTGATTGAAGGACGTGAAAACGGACAGTTTTGAACTGCATTTTCAACGCTAAACCCATCTTCATCATTGTAGGTTAGCACAGCCGCCATGCCGCAGCTGCTTCCATCAGAAAGGGAAAGTGAAAGGTTGGTTTGCATTCTGAGGTCGGCGCTGAATTCATTGCTGCTCCAATTTCCTTCAACAAAGCCGCTAAAATCACGGAACTGCAAACTCACCCTGTCTGAATCTTCCGAAAGGTAGATGGTTTCATCAATTCTGCAATCCAGGTTAAATGTAAATTCTGACGAGAGCAGGTTCGCAGACGGTGAAGTACAATCAACTTCATCGAACACGGAAGTTCGCATGGCCGCCCTTATAAATCCTCCGGGATAGGAAGCCGTAATATTATCGAGCATAATTTGAACCGGTGGTTCGCCGATTGTTATCAGGGGTTCTCTGCCGGGACGTTCTGCACTTATTTGCCCTGTGATTCCTGCGTTGTTCAGTTCAAGTCTTCCTGATGCAGCAATGGCCGATCCGTCCGGCGAACGAATGGAGGCAATCGCCGATACACCTTCTCCAAATATCCACGATGCCTCTCTAAGCGTCACATATTCTGCGCTGGGACCCAGGAGATCTTCCAGTCCCGAGATCCTTGCGCGCATCGACCCTCCTGTTAATATCGGGTTGGCAAGGTTTGTTTTTTGGATTTCAACCCTGTCGAGAAGTGCTCTGAATTGGTAACTGCCATGTACTGAAAAATTCAGGTCGAGCTGAGCGGGGCCGCTCAACACATAGGTGTTCGCTGTTTCTTCAACGTCCACATTCTCGAATCCGCTGAGCGAAGCAAAACCCGGAACTATGTTTATTTCCCTTAACTCTCTGATATCTTCTGCAAGCCGCTCCAGCGCTCTTCTGTCGCGATAGGTGAAGGTATAAATCTCGCTTTCTCCGTCATTTTGCAAAGGCATTTGTCCCATGGCATCCCTTGCCGTTACACGCCACGCATAGGTTGAGCCTTCTTCAAGCGGAAGGTATTCGAGTGTGTATGGAAGCACCGTTTGGCCGGTAAGCGTGGTAAAAAGATGTTCTCTGTTACTGTTAATTGCCTGCAGCGGTGTCTGTCCCCTGAATACTTCTACCATCAGAAATTCATACTCGAACGTACCACCCAGTGTTGATACAACGGGTGTCCATGAAAACGTGGGGACGTCGATTGTTAGATTGGCACCGTCGGGCACGGAAACAAGGATCGGGGGAGTAGGGTATCTGACAGAAAAAAGTGCACGTCCCGGAATAGCGGCTATCCCGGTTTGACCTGTGAAGGGCCGCGCAGTGATTTCGAGCGAATAGTTGCCTTCTGGTATTAATCCGGATTGCAGAACCTGGTTTCTCAGGTCTCTGTCGAGCCTGTTTAAGATTTCACTCGCAGATTCCCTGAACTGTACTTCTTCAAAAAAATTACTGAAAATATAGCTTCCCGGGGTAAAAGGCCTGGGTACTGATGTTAACTCGACGAGGGTTCGATTATTTAGGGTAAGGGTAAAATCGAATACAAAATCTACGGGCTGCGATGTAAAACTCGAATAATTGAATATGACCTGGTACTGTCCCGATCTGAAATTTTGCTCAATGTCGTCTACCAGCGGACTTGGCAATATCGGCGGTATGCCAATAATGTTTATCTGGCTTGAACTTTGAGCTCTCACAGTGTCAGCAAGCAAGAAACCTGCAAAAAATATGGCCATGCAAGCCAGCGATAAAAATTTGTTTATACTCCGTAGTTCAGAAGTCATTTATCTGCAATGATAAAAGTTGATTAAAAACGTCTCTGGTATTGGAACCGGCCTTCAAGCTCGGTGAATGCCCTGCCGCTGCCTTCGAGCACTCTGTTGCTTCTCGTTCTCACATTCAGTGAGAATGTATCATTACTGGTTAGCCTGTAAGATGCTGAGGCGGCTCCATTTAACTGTTGAAGCCTTGTGGAGATAGTTTCACCATCAAAACTCTCCCTTTCTGTCCGGTTCATACTGAGGCCGCTGTTCAGGCCTAATGAAAGAGTTCGGTCGAAAAGTGCATACGACGCACCCAGATTGATGCCATAATTGTTGATCTCCAAATCATCCGAGTCGTTGCGCATAATGGTAGAATTTTTTGAGAGCGAAAGACCCGAAGGCAGGGTTATAGAGTAGCTGGCGCCGCCGGTGTAGGTATGAGATAAAAATTCATCCTGCAGCTCACTTCCTTCTCCGTCGAATTTACTTGCAATAGTCAGATAGCCTGCGGTTAAGGAAACATTGTGAGTGATTTCATCAGCCATAATCACAAGGTTAGGCATCAGCATCAGGTTATGCGAGGTTTGTGTTTGGCCAAAGCCGGCAAATTCATCGTCAGAATCGGGTTTAACCCGGTTCAGTATCAGGTTATAGCTTGTATTGAGCGACAGGTTCTCGTTTATGGAGTACTGAATGTTTGCCCCTGCCCCGGTATTCTGTTGAGTCTGAAAGCGATTGCCCAACAGGTTATCGCGGCTGTGCGAAAAGTTTGTGCTCACGCTCACTCTGTTATCCATAAAGCGCACCGTAGGGCTCAGCGACACTTTTTCGATATCGTTTCTGATTCGTCCCGATCCCAGTGATTCAAAACCAGGCTGCACTCTCTCATATCCCAGACCCAGAGAAAACATATCGAAAACAAAATCCAGATTGGCATTACCGGCATAGTTCACCCTGCTGCTGGAACGTGGAGTATAGAACACCCCAAGGAATCCAGGAATAGGCAGGTCATCAAAAGACACTGTGCCGCTATTCAGATTATTCGTAAAAACTGAGGCCGTTGCCTCACTGGCCAGGGTAATCCGACCGTCCCAAAATCGAACCTGAAAGTCGGGTGAGAGGGTGAGATTTTCACGTGGGTCGATATCAAGATCGATGCCATCGATAGACGTACGACTATCTCTCGAATAGAATGAACTCAGAAAAAAGTAGGAGCGGCTGCTTCTTCCGTATCCAACTTTTGCGCCATAGGACCACTGCTCGAAAGCCGGCTGTCTGAACCCAGTGTCAATACTTGGGCGTACAGCCCTTTTAGACCTCCCGCCTATCAGTTCCAGTAAAAAGTCGCCCGGGTTGGCACGCAGATATCCGCCGCGAACAGTGGCTCCATTGAGGCCATAAGAGGAAAACCGTGTATTCATATCTCCTACCTGCAGAGCGAGCCACCTCCAACCGGCATTGTAATGAAACGTGTTCATATTCTGCCTCAAGCCACTTTCATCTGTAGAATAATTAATACCTATTCCTGAACTGAGACCTAAAACTGTGAAGTTCAGGTTGGCATTGGTTTGAATCATACCGGGTGCCCTTCGGTTTTCAATGCCGTCTACGGTATAAGCACTGGCCGAAAAGCTCAAAGATCCGCCTGTTGAGAAGGTTTCAAGATTGGCATCTCTCCAAAATGAGCTTTCTTGTGCATTCAGCACTTCCAGGGCGAAAAAGCTTAACCAAATGATAAGTAATGATTTACTGATCTGGATAAAATTCCAACGCAAAGTCGCAATCCTCTTTTTTATAGTTTGTTCACCCTTTAAAGCGTACTTACTTCGAAAAATCTCTCATTCTTTTTTAACCGATTGAGAATTATTCCTGAAAACCAGGATCTTATTTTGATTACGACTTTAACATTTAGTTACCTTCACCGCCTTTAATCAATCAAGTACCTTATAGATGACCGACTCCCAGATTTTCTCCCATATCGCCTCCACTCTCAGCATTTCTCCCAAACAGGTTCAAACCGTTGCCGGTTTTATTGATGAAGGCGCAACCATCCCGTTCCTTGCACGCTACCGGCAGGAGGCCACCGGTGGACTCGATGAAGAGCAGCTCCGTTCGGTACGCGATATGATTGAATTTCACCGGACACTTGAAGACCGCAAGAAAACGATCCTAAAAGCGATCAAAGAGCAGGAGAAGCTCACACCAGAGCTGGAGGAAAAAATCAAGGCGTGCAGCGACCTGAAAACGCTGGAAGATCTCTATCTGCCCTACAAAAAGAAACGCAAAACGCGGGGCGATATGGCCAAGGAAAAGGGCCTCGAACCGCTGGCTAAACTGATCTGGGACCAGGAGATTACCGAAGGCAACCCGCTTGATTTTGCCCGTGAGTATATCAGCGAACAGCATGAGCTGCCGGATGCGGAAACCGCGCTCAAAACCTCGCTCGACATTGTGGCCGAATGGATCAACGAATCGATGGAGGTGCGCGACCGCCTGAGATATATCATCCGCAAGCACGGTATTCTGAAATCGGAGAAAAATCCGGTAATTGATCAGCGCACCAATTTTGAGGACTATTACGAGTTCAGCAACCGCATTCAGTACATCAAGCCGCACCAGGTGCTGGCGCTGAACCGGGGAGAGCGTGAAAACATACTTTTCGTGAACCTGGAGCTGAACACCGACCGCACACTCGACAACCTGGATGATGTTGTGATCACCAACGACATGAGCATTTTTACCCCATACCTACAGGATGCCGTAGAGGACTCCTTCAAGCGGCTGCTTCTCCCCTCGCTCGAGCGTGAGCTTCGCAACGAACTTACGTCCCAGGCCGATGAACACGCCATCGTTACCTTTGCCACTAACCTGAAGAATCTTCTTTTGCAACCGCCGTTGAAAGAGCAGATTGTAATGGGAATTGATCCCGCCTACCGTACCGGATGCAAGCTGGCCGTGATTGACGAAACCGGCGCCTACAAGGAAGGAACCACCATCTTCCCCACCCCGCCGCAGAAGAAAATCGCCGAAAGTGCCGGCGTGGTAAACCGCCTTATCGACAAATACGGCGTTACCCTGATCGCCATCGGCAACGGAACAGGCAGCCGTGAAACCGAGCAGTTTATTGCGGAGGTAATTCAGTCGCGCAAGGAATCGAAACCGGATGAGACCCTGAGTTATCTCATTATCAGCGAAGCCGGAGCTTCTGTTTACTCCGCTTCCTCCATTGCACGTGAGGAGTTCCCGGAGCTGGATGCGGCCCAGCGCGGCAACATCTCCATTGCGCGGCGGGTACAGGATCCGCTGGCCGAACTGGTCAAGATCGATCCGAAATCAATCGGTGTAGGTTTGTATCAGCACGACGTAAACCAGTCTGAATTGGCCAAAAAACTCGACGACGTGGTGGAAAGCTGCGTGAATGAGGTGGGCGTGAACCTGAACACGGCCAGTGCCCCGCTGCTCACGCACATTTCAGGACTGAGCCGGACCGTAGCCAGGAATATCGTTGAGCATCGTGAAAAAGTCGGGAAGTTTAAAAACCGCGAAGAGATCAAAAAGATTGCCGGCGTGGGTGATTTCCGATTCCAGCAGGCGGCCGGATTTATGCGCATTCCCGACGGCGACCACCCCCTCGACAATACCGCCATTCACCCCGAAAGTTACGAGGCTGCCGAAAAGCTGTGCACCCTGTTCGGAGTTGATATCGACACTCTGGTCTCACAGCAGAAAAAGATTGAGAGCACATTTGCCGGTATCAACAAAGAGGATGTTGCGAAGAAGGTTGGGATCGGTGTTCCCACCCTGGAACTGATCATCGAAAACCTGCAGAAACCGGGACGTGATCCACGCGAGTCGCTGCCCAAACCGCTGCTGCGCCAGGATGTGATGAAGATGGAGGATCTCTCCACCGGCATGAAGCTGGAGGGAACCGTTCGCAATGTGGTCGATTTCGGCGCTTTTGTGGATATCGGCGTAAAGCAGGACGGTCTGCTCCATATCTCACAAATGAGCAAAGGCCGCGAGCGCGTAACCGATCCGCATGATGTGGTTTCGGTGGGCGATATCATCAATGTAGAGATAACGAGCATCGATCTCGAACGCGGGAGGATTGGACTGGCGCTGGAGTGAGCGGTGT
>PWWL01000035.1 GCA_003561515.1 Balneolaceae bacterium | reverse complement strand
GTTGAAGTCAACGGGGAGTGTTAATGGCACATCCGGCTCTCCATTTCCGTCGTCATCGGCTTCTTCCTGTCTGATATTATCGAAGTACCAGGTAAAGTCTTCTGAACCGTCACCGGTAATACCCAGGTCGAAAATGAAAACTAGCCTGTCGTAAGTACCATCCGGGTTTGCCTCGCCAAGGCTGAAAGTTAGATCAACCCATTCCTGGGCTTCTTCGAATTCAATATTAAGTTCGAATGCCTCATCTGGATTATCTTGATTTTCGAGCTTGAAAAGCATGCTTGTGTTCTCTCGCGGTGCCCATACGGAAACCACGAAATCTGTTCCCTGAGACAGGTCAATTGCCTCCGGTAAATCAATGAATGACCCTCCCCATGGCTGGCCTTCGCCTTTAACCATTCTGGCCACCCTGTCGCTGGTATTGATTCCTGACTGATCCGGATTATCGATCACAGTCAATTCACCGCCATCGAAGTTGTCGATGAAATCATCCCATGGAATATCTTCCTCAAAGGTAATCGGGAATTCTATCGTTGGGGGAACACCGTTACCGTTTCCGTTATCTCCATTGCCGTTGTCGGTATCAATCACCCTCACGGGATCATCCGAACATGATATCAACCCAAAAGGCAATATCAGAGCAATGAATAAAATGCTTAGTTGCTTTAATGTCATAGTAAAAACCTCAAGTTTATTTTTTGTTTCAGAAAAGCCTAAAGTGTTTGATTCTTGATTCACACATCAAAAATTCACTCATAACTTACTTGCTGATTACGGACCCTGTGTTGCGGCCGAATTAGTTACATGTATACAAACTACATTCCCGAATTGATAGCGCGCAACGATATGGAACCGCTTTTATCATTTTAATGATAAACGGACTCATCTGCAAAATTTTCTCAGTATTATGAAAATAATTTTCCCGGTATTTCCATAGTCCGAACAAGTTTCCCTTTACGTGCATAAGAAACTTATAGAAGTGAAGAAAAACTTTAAATTTGGCGCCTCAAGAACAACTCCTGCGTGATTGGTCAACAACATCACACAGTAACGAATGGGTATTATGCAGTGTTTTCATTTCTGTAAACGGACAGTTTTTTCAGATACGTCGAGTTCTGTGCAAAATTATTTCAGTAAAAACTCAATGATACTTTTCTGAGATTTTTGCGATTCAAGGTGCCAGAGGAAAAAAATTTTCACCAGAGAGTTTAACATCTTTATCAATTGATGAAGACTTGCCAAAGAAGAGCAGATATGAATTGTTGAGTTTATGATTCAGCAGTGCTTCTACGACTAAGCAGTTACTGTCTGCAGCAAGTGATATCTATCCGACACCCTACCCCGCTTTTCTCACCAAGCTCCTCTTTTATCCCGCGAAGCGAAATTTGGTCACATGCAAGGCGTCCTGAAAATGGTGGCGGAAGCGTACCTGAGTACGCTGAGCAAACCACCCCGAAGCATCGGGGCGCAGCAGGTGGTCAAATTTCGCTGTAGCGTTCAAAAAATGGGCACTGCGTGGGAATCGTATTCGCTCTATGCGCAGAACTTACACACTGTATTTTATAAAAGCTGAATAATTTGCCGCAAGACATTGATTTAGAATGAGTTAAAAAAATAAAAAAGTATTATTTGTGAGTGCCGAGCGAAGCGATTACCGTGAAACGCTCATCTTTTCCTCACGTAGTGAAATGCGGGCTACTCCTGCGACCATCATTCAATTAAGCAAAATTGAGATAAAACACTGTTACCTTGTATAGTTGAGAAAGCAGCCACTGGCGGAGACTCTCATGCGTCTGACTCTGTTTCGAGTACAGTAAAAGGGAACGCTCTACCCTTCTACGGCTTCTCTGCTGTAATTCCTGACTATGTAGTCATCCAGAATTTTGCGAAATTCAGCTCCAATTCCGTCACCTTTTAACGTTTTAAAGTGCTCTCCATCAACGTACACGGGAGCTTTCGGCTCCTCAAATGTTCCCGGCAGTGAAATGCCGATATTGGCATGGCGTGACTCACCCGGCCCATTTACTACGCAGCCCATTACAGCCACGTCCATCTCTTCAACACCCGGGTACATCTCTCTCCAAACCGGCATCATCTCCACGATATAGTTTTGAATTTCATCGGCAAGCTCCTGGAAATAGGTGCTCTTGGTGCGTCCACAGCCCGGACAGGCCGTTACCTGCGGAATGAAACTTCGTATACCAAGCGACTGCAAAATCTGCTGGCATATCCGGACCTCCTCTGCCCTGTCGGCTCCCGGCATGGGTGTAAGCGAAACCCTGATCGTGTCGCCGATTCCTTCCTGCAGAAGCACGGCAAGCGCCACAGAGCTAGCCACGGTCCCCTTCATGCCCATGCCCGCTTCGGTTAACCCAAGATGCAGCGGGTACTTTAAATCGTTTGCAATGCGGCGGTATACGGCTATCAGATCCTGTACGCCCGACATTTTGCAGCTTACAATGATTTTATCGGAAGACAACCCTACGTCCTCGGCCAGCTCCGTAGAGCGCCGCGCACTCTCTACCATGGTATCGAGCATCACTTCTTTGGATGATTTGGGCTCTTTGCGGGCATTGTTCTCATCCATGTACTGGGCCAGAAGCTGCTGATCGAGCGAACCCCAGTTAACCCCAATCCGAACAGGTTTATCATGCTTAATGGCCTGCTCCACAATAGTACAGAAATTCTCGTCGCGCGTCTTTGTACCTGTATTACCGGGATTGATCCTGAACTTGGCCAGCGACTTGGCCATCTCCGGATACTTCGGAAGAAGAATGTGGCCGTTATAGTGAAAGTCACCGATGATGGGCACGGTTATACCCCGGTTAATAAGTTTTTCCTTGATGAACGGTACGGCTTTGGCGGCAGCATCATTGTTCACGGTAATCCGGACCAGCTCCGAACCGCATTGGTGAAGATGGTCAATTTGCTCCACGGTTTCATCGATATCTGCCGTATCGGTATTGGTCATCGATTGCACCACAATGGGATTATCACCTCCAACGGGGATATCACCTACGTAAACGGTTTGGGAATTCCTTCGGTTAATTGGAGACATTTTGTTCTTAATATGTACTTTGAATGTGTTTCTGAAAATTCCAAATAACAAGCACCAAATACCAAACGGTTTCAGGCGGCTGTCTCGGATTTGTTAAGGATAGACGAAAAAATCTTTCTCAATTCATCTGCTTCCTGTAATAAGGGTAAAAATAAATTCTTTTTGTCATTATTTATTTCTGACAGTAATCGTAACCAAAGTTTTGACTCTTTAGATTCCTTTCTGCATATCTTTATACGATATATAAAAATCTTTTTTACTCAGTGCTTCATTTGCTTCGATATAGTTTGCACTTACTGAACCCAAAGCTTTAACAAGCTGTTTACAATCGTCAATATTTTCAATGGTTTTTGGAATTTCCCTCACAAGCAACCTGCAATTTCTGGCGAAAACATAGGTTCTTTCCTCAAGATCAAATTCTTGTTTATTTTTTGCCATTTATTCCTCCATCTTGATTTATTTAGAAAATGGTAATTGGAATTTGGTGCTTGTAATTTGGTCATTCCCATTCTACAGAATGGTTAATTTCTCTTACTCAACTCAAACAACTTCTTCTTCTCCTCTGCGGTAAGGCCATCGTATCCTTCTTTTGAAATTTTCTCGAGGATAGCATCGAGCTCCGATTGATCGCTTTCCTCCACGATCTCCACATCGCTGATGGAGTACATCTTCTTGTTTTTGGGTTTCTTGTTCTTTTTGGAGGATTTTGCCAGATTCGGATTCCAAATACGTTCGATGGGGCGTATAAATTTTGCAAGATCCGCTCCCTGATAGTGAGCTTTAATCAGCAGATATCCAATGCCTGCACCACCAAGATGCACGAGCCTTGCAACATTGTCGCCCGCTCCGATAAACAGTACATCTAATGCAATCAAGGCGGCAACAACGAACCGTGCCTCGATGGGCGGCAGAAAAATGAGCATAATGGGTGCCCGCGGATAGAGATAGGCGAACGAGACCATGATTCCAAACACCGCTCCGGATGCACCGATTACAACGCTGGTACCATATAAAAACGAAAACAGAATGTGGAAAAACGCACCCCCGATACCCGCCCCAAAAAAGATAACTGCAAAAGTTCTTGGCCCTATGGCTTCTTCCACCGAACGGCCCATCCACCATAACCACAGCATGTTAAAGATCAAGTGGAATCCGCTGCCGTGCAGAAACATGTAGGTAACAAATCTCCAGGGCTGTGTAACCGCCGTACCAATGGTAGGTACAAATCCAAAATACTCAACAATGGCTTGATTTAGCGATCTGCCCCCAACCTCTATTCCGCCAAAAATTGCCTGCAGAATAAATATTATCACATTGATGGCAATCACGGTTCTGATGATGGGGGGCATCCTCAGAAAACCACGCTTAAATGCACTGCCAAATGAATCGTTTTGGTACATTTCGTTTATTTACTCACTGTATTTTGAAACCGGTAAATACTCACAATTTTGGAACGAACCGCTAATAGGTATTCTGTCCTTCTCCCTTTAATCCCCACACCTTAATCAGAATAAATCCGACTACCATACCTCCGAGGTGCGCAAAATGCGCTATACCGCTGTCGGGTCTCATCAGGCCTGAGGCGAGTTCGAATACACCAAATATAGCAACAAAATACTTCGCTTTGATGGGAATAGGCGGAATTAGAAGGATAATGTATCGTTCAGGAAACATCATTCCGAAAGCAAGCAGAATGCCGAAAACAGCTCCGGAGGCCCCTACAGTCGGTGCACCGCCGCCAGATATAAACATGTGAATGAGCGCAGCACCAATTCCTGTCAAAAAATAATAGGTTGCAAACCGCTTGGTACCCCAGTAATTTTCGATACCCTGTCCGAATATCCATAGCGCAAAGAGGTTAAAAAAGACGTGTCCAAACCCAGCGTGCAGGAACATGTAAGTAATCAGCTGCCAGGGCGCAAAGAGTTCTGAGCCGATTGGCCACAGTGCACCAAATTCCATGAGATAGCGGAATAAAAAGGGATTTGTCAGCGCAAAGAAAACAAGCAGATTTATAATGATCAAGTGCTTAACGGCGGGAGGAAAGATCGAAAACTGCGTTGTCGGTGAATAGTTGTTGTCGTTGAAATTCAATGAACTGCTTTATTTTTGTAATTTTTTTTGAACCTGTAATATACGTTAAAACCACTTAAAGTTACGCCTGGAATTCCCTGACCGGGATAAACCGTATCACCACAAAGATACAGGCCTTGAAAAGGAGTTTGATTTGGGGTCCAGTCGAGCAGAGAACGTGCCATGCTTTGCGGAATACCACCTACCCTGCCCTTTTTACGATATACCCAATTACTCCAGCTCACAGGCGTGGCAGAAAACGCAAGTTTGATTTCAGAATTGCCAAAGCCGGGTAAACGTTCTTTTAAAATCTTTAGGATTTTCTCCTCAGTCCGTTTTTTTACTGCTTCGTAATCGCCATTTAAGCCAAACCAGAAATCGGGGTAGGCATGCGCAGAAATGTTCAGAACCCGGCTGCCTTCAGGCGCCCTTTGATGGTCGCCCGGTGCAGAGAATGAAGCGAAAACAGAGCCGGCATCGAGGCCAGGGATTTCCGCACCATCGTTAAGCACAATCTGATGGTGCAGCGTCATATTTTTGTCATAAACATCATCCGTAACAACGCCCATTGTAAAAGCACCCCATGCTTTCTCATAACGGGAAGCCTGATCCTTGAAATACTCTTGTATTGCACCGGTCGTGATATTTTCCATATTCCAGACCGGCAGGTTTGAAATGACCTTTGATGCGGTATAATTTCGTTTTTTCGATGTAAACACGTTGTAGCCTTCATTGTCCTGGCCAATTGAAAGTACTTTCTCTTTCACCAAAACACGCCCGCCTTTTGATTCGATGTAGCCGGTAATTTTTTTCACCATTTCTAGAAGCCCTCCCGGCACTGAATAGTTCGTGTAATTGGTGTACGTTATGGCAGGTGCACCAAATATGAAGGGGGTTTCGTGAGATAGTGATTGAGCAGATATAATGAGCTGCTCGTCTAAAAAACGGAAAAAATCCTGATTGCTTAAGCCGCAGTCAATAGCTGCCTGCTTTACGGATTTAAAAGCATTAGGTAGTATTCTCGCATCCAGCGGATTGTTCCTGAACAATGCGAGCCAATCAGAGTTTGAAACCGGAGGAAACAGCGGATTTCTTCCGGAAACTTTCCAAACCACATCCGATATGTCAAAGGCTTTTTCCCAGAACTGGATTTGAGCCGCTTTCTCACCAAATTGTGATGCCGCTTCGTCAATCCATTTACGCCGATCCTGCCAACGGGTTATTGTATTGCCGTTCATGTGAACACTCATAGACGGATTGAGCTCTGTTTTTGGAATGGAAATCCCAAGTTCGTCTTCCAGTCTGCGAAGCGGTTGGTTTTCATCAAAACCGATGAGCGTTGTTGCCCCCGACTCAAAAATATACCCTTTGCGATAGTAGGAAGAGCTGCAGCCGCCGGCAACATGAGCGGCCTCGAGAACCGTGACGCTGTATCCGTCTCTTGCCAGCAGTGCTGCTGCAGTGAGGCCACCCATTCCGGCGCCAATTACTATAATTTCCTGAGTGATTCTTTTCGTTTTCATGCCCATCAAACAACGAATTTGAAATCCCGGTTCATTTCAATAGTATCTTTTTGTTGAGCCAATACATTTCAGTATTCCACCTTACCATCAGAGCTTCTATGCGTGATTGCATTTTGAAGTGTTTTTGGAAATTCGCCGCCTTGACCCGAGTCGACGGCATGGCACGTTTACCCCGCAGGAATCACTCTGCGACATTAAAGCAAGGGATCAGAGAATTGTTGGCCATGATTATACAGACAAGCGTAAAAGAAATTGTCAGGCTACTGGTGCCCCGATGCGGAAGTCAGGTAAAAACCCACTTCACGCCCTGCGTATCTTTTCGATCAGCGTATCTTCATTTAGACAGTTGCAATGGGGGCTTCTGCCAGAACGGGATTTTTCACCTTCTCATCCGACTCTATGATTCCATCACGAAGCCTGATTATCCGACGAGCATGATTAGCAACATCATTTTCGTGCGTAACTAAAATTATGGTGTTGCCCGCCTTGTGGAGCTCTTCGAAAAGGTGCATAATCTCATCACCGGTTTTACTGTCGAGATTACCGGTGGGCTCATCTGCCAGCAAAATTGAGGGATCATTCACAAGCGCTCTGGCAATAGCAACACGCTGCCTCTGGCCGCCCGAGAGCTCGTTGGGTTTGTGGTCGATTCGGTCACCAAGGCCCACTTTTTCGAGAGTGGAGATGGCGCGTTTTTTCCGTTCAGAACTCTTAATACCCGCATAGATTAACGGCAATTCAACATTATTCAGGCAGTCGGTTCTCGGGAGAAGATTAAAGGTTTGGAATACAAATCCTATCTCCCGGTTTCTTACCTGTGCCAGTTCCGCATCATCAAGCTCACTCACCCGATGTCCGTTCAGTATATACTCACCTGAGGTAGGAGTATCGAGACAGCCGATCATGTTCATCAGGGTTGATTTTCCTGAACCGGAGGGGCCCATGATAGCTATATATTCATTCTCGGCTACATCAAACGTGACACCGTTCAGCGCTTTTACCACGGTTTGGCCCATCTGATAGTGACGCATCAGATCTTGTATTTCGATCATCTTTCTGGCCATAATCAGTTCTCTCCCCGGGCTGCAAATTGATTTCTTGTTGTCACATTGATTCTGTCGCCATCGCTGAGTTCGCGTGAGAGAACACGAAAACTGCCCGTTACAACCTCGGCACCTGAATCAATACCGCTCATCACCTGAATGTAGGCATTATCACTGATTCCGGTTTCTACTTCCACACGTTTTGCAACCCCGTTATCATTCACAAACACCACCCTGCGAAAATCTTCCCGCGCTCCGGCTCTCCGGGTTCTGGTTTCACCGTTCACAGCGGCGGTGTCGCTTTCTGCAACCCGGTCGCGTGCAAAATCCCTGACGGTAACGGCCTGAATGGGTATGGACACCACATCGTACACCGTATTAGCGCGGATATCGACCGTGGCCGACATCCCGGGCTTGAAGTTTGGTGAAAAGTTCTGCGCCGGCGACTCCCGAACATCCATGGCCAGCATCTCTCCGCTGCCACTTTGCAGATTATGGGGAGTTGTTATCCGGATTTTAACTTTGTAGTTGGTTACCTGATCTGCAGATCCGCCACCTGTAACTTCGGCTGAGTTTGCTATTTCAGTAACCACCCCTTCAAACATGCGGTTTGGATATGCGTCTACCTCAATATCTGTGGTATCGTTTACGCTCACATTCACAATGTCGTTTTCGTTTACGTCAACCAGAACCTCCATCTGCTCCATACGGGCAATGCGCATCATTTCAGTACCGGCGGTTTGTGCCTGACCCAGTACGCGCTCGCCCCTTTCAACTGCCAGGCGGCTGATGGTACCATTCTTAGGTGAGCGGATCACCGTCTGCTGCAGCTCTTCTTCGGCTCGCCGGAGTTGAGCACGCGCGCTTTCGATCTGGTATTCTGCAGCTTTGAAGTTTGCCTGCTGAGCTTCGTAATCATTCTTAGATCTGAGATAATCGAGCTGCGAAATCAGTTCCCGCTCGTACAGCTGTTTGTTTTTCAGATACTCGATCTCTGATTGCAGTTTGGATGCTCGTGCCTGCTCCATTCTTGACCTCTGAGTGAGAAGTACCGCGTTCAGCTCATCAATCCGGGCTTCATAAATATCGGGCTTGATGCGTAACAACAGGTCGCCCTCACGAACAAAGTCACCCTCACGCACATTCAGCTCGATAATTTCGCCTGAAACATCGGGACGGATAATTACTTCAACTTCCGGCTGAATTCGCCCCGAAGCAGAAACCAGCTGCGTGATGGTGCGAAGTTCAGCAGCTTCGGTTTCCACCTGTTTCTCAGCCGGGCCGCCGCCGAACCATCCCATAGCACTGCCCACAACACCTGCGAGCACTGCGACTAGCACGATGACTCCGAGAATTGTTATTAATTTCCTGGTAGCTGATCCTTTTTTTGCCATCCCTTTTTCTGATTTTATTGATTAAGTGTTAAAACTCCAGGTCGCTATCGAGCTTCCCGATAAAGTAATCAAGGAGCTGCTCCTGAAATACAAAATTGTAGATTGCCTGAACCCTGTTCGATTGTGCCTGTACGAAATTTGCGTTTGCAAGATTCAGTTCAATCAACGTTGCAGAGCCAACTTCATATCGCTGCTGCTCTGTTTCAAATGCACGCTCTGCGGCAACCAGGGCTTTTTGGGTAGATTCAAGTTCTTTGGCAATCGAAAGGTAATCGCTGTAGGCCTGGCGGACCTCCTCAGAAATTTGAAAGCGAACATTATCAAGCTGCAGCTCACTGTTTCTTAATTGCACATAAGCAGATTCAACGCTGGTGCGGTTATTCCATCTCGTAAAGATTGGAATTTGGAGGTTAAGCCCTATGTTACGGCTTATGTTTTGATCAAAAAACTGATCAATAAACGGAACTCTTTCCCTTGTATCGAACGAGAGAATCTGATCACTATAACGCGAACTCAACCCTGCGCTTGCAGTTAAGGTGGGCAGATATTGAGCCCTGGCAATTCTATAGCCTTGTCGGTTGCCTTCTATATTGAATTCCTGTGCACGAAAATCACTTCTGGTCTCAAGAGCCGCATTGATCAGCTCGCGCAGATCAAGGTCGACCGGGATCAGGGAAAGTTCATCTGTGGATGGCATTACGGGTGCAACATCTGTGATAGTTTCGTCCTGCATAATTCTGATAAGACTTGCTTTGCTCACCTCAAGAGCGTTTTCCCTTTGGATAACCGCAAGCTCATCATTTGCAACAGCCGATTCCTGGTTGAAAAGATCTACCGTAGGCCTTGAGCCAACCTCTACCTGGGCCTGTACCTGTTCGAGCTGGCTTATAGATGCCTCGAGAGTTGCCCTCGATATATTCAAGAGTTCTTCATTCAATACAACTTGCAGAAAGCGGGTTGCAGTGTCGAACATGATGTTTTCCCTCAATCTCTGCAGCTGAAGTTCTTCTGTGGAACGATCTGCCTCGGCTAAGCGCAGGTTGGCAATATTTCTGAAACCTGAAAAAATGGTAACACTACTGCTTAGACTACCGCTGAATCCGTATGTGGTCCTGTCGTCGAAAGATGCATCCTCCTCAACAAACTGTCTACCAACTGTACGATTGGCATTGAATCCGGCATTAAGGTTGGGAAGAAAATCTGCCTGCGCACTTCTTACGCGTGTATCGGCAAGACCCCGATTGTTTTCTGCTTGTTTGAGCTGAAAATTGTTTTCGAGTGCTATATCTATGGCTTCTTGCAGGGTGAGTGTTCGCTCCTGAGAAAAAGCTGAGAATGGCAAAAACGCAGCTATGCAAAGTATTAGTAAAAGTCGTGTCATGAGGATTCTTTGTTAGATTTATGGGGTTACACGATAAAGTTTAATCAGAGTTACAATAAATTTATTACTGAACGCAGAATAAATATGTTTTTTTACAAACATTCAGAGAAGTTCGACGGTCCGGCAAAGGATGAGTTTGAGCCGTATCCGCGTTAATTATTCTTTTCCCTTGTATTCGGCCAATTGCTGATCGATAAGGTCAGAGAGATACAGCACAGCTTTCTTTACAGCGAGATTACGCAGTTCGTTCAGAAGAACGGACGTAATGCCTTGAGATCTTTTGGATATCTCACTTTCTGAAAGGTTGTTCCGCCCTCGTTTCCTTCTTCTGTGGGGTTTCAGCAAACCTATGACAAGTCCCGATCCTGCGGCGTAAGCTACTGATTTGAATGGATATTTTTTTACAATACCAACAGGATCCGTAAAAATTTGTAGCTTTTCTTTAACTCCTGTGGTTTTCCTGGAAAAGCCTTCTTCCAAAAGTTTTATTTCACGATCAAGTTGATCTTTTCTCTCCTGAAGCTCTTTCATAGACATTTTTCTATATCTGCTCATGACTCTTCCCCATCCTTCTTCAGGCTGTTTTCTGTTTGAGTCTGGTTGGCCGGCAAATTCCGTTCTACGCTCTCCATAACTTTGCGCATGAGTTCTGCCTGTATGCGTTCTGTCATTTTTGAGGATTTACGGTTCAAAAAAACGTATCCAAAAATCAAAACAGGAAGTGATGCTATCACAAAGCCCAGACCGGTGTTGTCTATCAAATCACCGACAAGAAAAGCCACACCAAACCAGAGAAAAAATGCACCGGCAGCGATGAGCAGAATACCGATGAGCTGTTGCAGGGATTGAGAAGCAACTAAAGAAACCTGTTCCGAAATAGTAAGTGAGGCGAGCTCTATTCGTTTCTCGACGTACTGACGCAACTCTGCAGTTATGCTTTTCAGCTTTTCGGTATGTTCATCTGAATCCTGCATTGGTTTGTATTATCTGAAAATTCGGGCAATCAGATAGCCAACGGCTGCCCCGGCCAACACGCTTTTGATGGGATGTTTGCGTATCAGGAGTTCAGCTTCGGTTTTGAATTCCTCATATTTTTCCTGAAGCTCGGCATTCTCTATGAGGGAACGCCCCTCTTCAATAACGTCTTCGAGTTCTTCACTCAGGTCGTTGATAATATCTTCATTCATGATCTTCACCCTTACATTTTTATATACAACTGTTATAGCTTCCGAAACGCTTTTACATGCAAAGCATTACACTTCAAAATAACATCTTAAAGCGTAAGGATAAAACCGAAACTGAAAATTATGCGTTCAGGAGAAAAGAACGGTGAAGAATATCACTCATATCTGAGGCTCTCTATTGGGTCGAGCCTTGCCGCTTTGAATGCGGGATAAACACCGAATACAACGCCAACAGCCATCATTCCGATGACGCCGCCTATGGCAGATCCCCAGGGTATCACCACGCCGGTTTCGAGCCAAAGAGCGGCGGCATTGCCCAGAGCAGCCCCGAGGATGATGCCGATAACTCCACCGATCTGACATATCGCAACCGACTCCATTAAGAATTGGGACACGATGGCCTTTCTTGTAGCACCTACCGCCTTGCGGATGCCTATCTCTCTTGTTCGCTCGGTAACAGAGACCAGCATAATGTTCATAACGCCGATTCCGGCACCGAGCAGTACCACCCCTCCGATTACAAATCCAATAACATAAAGCATGCCGGTGAAGCTGTCGAATGTATTGCTGAGCGATTCATTTGTGGCAATTTCAAAATCGTTAGGATCGCCCGGCTCTACCTGCCTGATAGTTCTGAGCAAACCCGTAAGGTCGTCGATAGCACTGGCAAGATTGTCGACAGATCCGGCGCGTACCTGAATCCCGATGTTCTGATTTCTGCCATAAACACCGGCCAAATTGCTGTATGGCATCACAACAAACCGGTCCATGGTCTGTCCGAATACAGCTCCTCGCGCCTCCACAACCCCTATTACGGTATAAGGACGTCCCTCAACTCGTATGGTTTTACCAATCGCCTCTTCACGGTCAAAAAGAGCACTTTCAACATCGGCACCAATTATGGCAACCGCCCTGGCATAATCAATATCCTCGGGAAGAAAATTTCGTCCGCGTTCTATAGTGAAGGCATTATTGCTGAGATAAAACTCATTGCCGCCCCTGATGCCAATATTTGGCTCGGTTTCATTTTCACCGTAAGTTACCCGTGTGGTTCGGTATGTGCGGTTTGGGCCAATCTCCGTAATACGGCCTTCGCCCATATCCTGAAGCCGCTCCATCTGGTGAATGGTGATATCCTGCCGGTTCCGGTACACGTTCCAGTCTGATGGGCCCATCTGTATAGCCGGGAATTTGGAAACGGTAATCACGTCACCGCCCATCAAACTCATTGTATTTCTGAAGTAGTTGTCGAGCACCAGAACTGCTGTGTTGGCGCTGATGATCGCAAACACCCCCACGGCGATGGCAAGCAGCGTCAGTGACGATCGCAGTTTATTCGATCGAATGGAATCGATGGCTTGCCGGAATACTTCAAGAATGTTCATGAGTGGCTCGTTCTGTTATTCGTATCTCAGGGATTCAATCGGGTCGGCGTTAGCAGCCCTGTTAGAAGGCAGGTAGCCAAAAAGCAGGCCTACAACCGTACAGATGATGATGGCATTTACAACCGTGGTCCAGTCCATATAGGCAATAAAAAACTGGTTGATGATGTAGGTTACTCCGGCCGATAGTACAACGCCGATTAGCCCTCCAACCATACAGATCACAATCGACTCCATCAGGAACTGAAGCCGTATTTCCCATGATTTTGCCCCAACCGCCTTTCTGATGCCTATTTCTTTGGTGCGCTCTTTCACTGATACAAACATAATATTCATCACGCCAATACCGCCCACAAACAGCGCGAGGCCGGTAAGGAAGATACCGATACCGTAGATCACCATTTTCATTGAACGAAATTCTTCCTCGAAGAGCGAAGCCTTATTGATGGCAAAGTCGTCATCATCCATCGGGTCGAGACCACGTATTTGCCTCATAGCGCCAATTACTTCGTACTCGCCATCGGCGATCATATTTTCATCGGCAAACTGCACGGAGAGGCGCACATTCCATCGTATATCAAAAATGGATGCCATAGCTGTAATCGGTAAAATGGCTTGATTATCCATGTCCTCAAGGCCGAGAAAACTTCCCATCGATTCGAGTACACCGATCACTGTAAAACGCTGGCCGCGGATACGCACCTGTTTTCCAAGCGGGTCTTCATCCTGAAAAAGGGCATCAGCCACACTGCTGCCAAGTACTACGATCCGTGCACCTCTGTGCTCTTCAGGCTCACTGAACGCGCGTCCATCTTCGATATTCAATCCTGCGGTCTGGAAGTATGCCGATGTAACACCGTTGAGTCCGGCACTTTCCACTGTGCGGTCGGAGTAGCGAATTGTTCCGGATCGGGAAACGCTGGCTGACACTTCCGTTGCTGCAGGTACCAGATCCCTGAGGCGTTCTGCATAGCCAACCTCCATCTCACGACGGTTTCGATATTCCCACCATCGATATTCGCCGCCAAAACCCCAGGGCCACTTGTCAACATAAACTACATTCCGCCCGAGCATATCCATGCTGTCGTCGAAGAAACGATCCACGCCGTCGGTGATGGTATTCATGGCGGTCACAGACACAATACCTATCACAATACAGGTGGTGGTGAGCATTGCACGCATTTTATTCGCCCAAAGTGCGGAAAAGGCGATACGAGTTCCTTCAGAAAGGCTTATAAATAATCTGTACATCCTTTGTTTGCTGTTTACGGATGATGTGTCAGCTAAAAACGAAGCCGGGTTTCACCGCGTTACGTAAAACTTCCCATAACGTTTCACTATATTTCGAAAAATTTAAAAAACAATTTCATCAAAACCATGAAAACAGATATTCTCGCATTTGGTGCACACCCCGACGACACGGAACTCGGATGTTCCGGAACGCTGGCGGCACTCGTACAACAGGGGCAAAAGGTGGTTGTTGCAGATCTGACCCGCGGTGAGATGGGTTCAAGGGGAACGCCCGAAAACCGACTAGAGGAAGCTCAAACGGCAGCAGAAATTCTTGGCCTTAACGACCGGGTCAACATCGGGTTGCCTGATACGGAGCTGCAGAACGTACGTGAGCTGCAGCTGCCTATCATTGAGTGTGTGCGAACTTACAGGCCGCATATCTGCATTCTGCCCGCCCCTACCGACCGCCACCCTGATCATGGCCATGCCGCAGCCCTGCTTATCGACGCCATTTTTTACAGCGGGCTCATAAAAATTGAAACTAGGGATAAAGCCGGAAAGAACCAGAAACCCCACCGGCCATCCCATGTTCTGCACTACATGCAGGATCAGCCCTTTGAGCCCGATTTCGTATTCGATATCACCGACACCCTTGAGATCAAGGAAAAGGCGATCAAAGCGTTTAAATCACAATTCAACGTTGCCGATCCCGGAGATGAACCGGAAACCTACATTTCAGATCCCTCCTTTTTTGAGGCCCTTCGTGCGCGGGCAAAACATTTTGGCCACCTTGGAGGATTCGGTTACGGCGAAGGATTTCTCTATGCAAACAAACCCTTTCCGCTCACTTCCCTGGATTTTCTCATGGATACCTCTCCCAAGCGATGATTACTCTCACAATAAAAAACCCATACCGCTGAAGCCATGGCATATACCGTACCTCCGCAAACACGAATCGGACACGTTCATCTCAAGGTAGCTGATCTCGACAGGGCAGTCGCCTTTTACCGTGACCTGCTCGGGTTTGAAGTCACCCAGTACTACGGCAACAGTGCCGTGTTTCTTTCCGCCGGAGGGTACCATCATCACATCGGGCTCAATACCTGGCAGAGCAAGGGCGCGTCTCCCGCACCCCGCAACAGCGCCGGGCTGTTTCATGTGGCCATTCTCTATCCCAAGCGCCGCGATCTTGCCGTGATTCTGAAGAGGCTTACGGATGCCGGGTACCCCATCGACGGAGCTTCTGACCACGGGGTTTCGGAAGCCATTTACCTGCGCGACCCCGACTACAACGGTGTGGAGCTTTACTGCGACCGGCCACAGGAAGAGTGGCCCGTCGATAAAGATGGAAACATCAACATGACCACAAAACAGCTCGACCTCTCTGCCCTTCTCAGTGAAGCGGAAGAGTGATATCTGCAGCCGCTAATTTTGACCAAAAGGCCAATACTATTGAGAGGTGAAAGTTCCAAAATTCCCCTCTCGAGAGGATGTGAGAAAACTAAAAAAACAAGTAAATAATAAGCCCGATGTGTATGGCCACGAAGACTATATTTATGTTTTAATTTTACTTCGTGCACCTTTGTGTCATCGTGACTTCGTGCCTGTCCCGACCTTTCAAAGATTTTTTCGGGGTAGTTCATCTTACATTGATTATCAAAAGACCTGTTGATGAGGGTGAACGATTCCGAGCATCCGGGACACAAATTGCCTTATGGTGGGAGATCCTTCGACTACGGTCCCGACAGAAAAGCACTGTCGTGACCTTCGCTCAGGATGACAATCGCCATTCACTCAAAGAAAGGGCTGTGCGGTGCATTCGCCGGCCGGCGAATGCACCGCACAGCCCTTTCTCCTGTCTTACCAGGACCCTGTCATCCTGAGCAACTAATTTTGCCCAAAGGCGGGCAACACTATTGAGGAGGTGACAGGAAACTCCTACAATCCGTTCATAAACAAGCAGCTCACCCTTGCACGTAGTAGACCTTCAGTTAGTGTTTCCATACCTGTTCCTGAGCCTTACTCTGCACTTCGAGTCTGTTACTTTGGTGGTCCTTTTGGAACCCCGTCCGGTAGTTTTTTACCGACTCTCGGTGCAGGCCTGGGTGAGTCTGCTCATTTATTCACCTTACTGGTATATCCATGAAACTAACACAAATCCGTGAAAATACCGCCGGTATAGATATTGGAAGTGAGCATATTTTTATCGGCCTGGACGATGATTCGGTGCATTCCTTTGGCACCTTTACCTGCGAGTTTCGAGCCGCCATTGAGCTGCTTAGAAGCCACAATGTTCAAAGCATTGCGATGGAATCGACCGGTGTGTACGGGGTCATTCTACACGAAATGCTCCAGCAGGCGGGCTTTGAAGTCTGGCTGGTGAACCCCGCCCACATTCGCTATGTACCCGGGCGCAAAACCGATGTATCTGATTGTCAATGGCTTCAGCAGCTTCACAGCTACGGACTGCTGGCCAATAGTTTTCTGCCCGATCCGGCCATTAAGGCCCTGCGGGCGTACCTGCGCCTGCGCGAACGCTACATCAGCGAATCGGCCAAGGCTGTTCTGCACATGCAAAAAGCTCTGACGATGATGAATATTCGCCTGCACCAGGTTATTTCCCAGATTCACGGAGCCAGCGGTATGCGGGTGCTAAAGGCGATTCTGGCGGGCGAGCGCGATCCTCACAACTTGGTCGCCTTGTGTGATCGGCGAATTCAAGCTAATAAACACGACCAGGTAGTTGCCTCTCTGGAGGGTCACTACCGCCCGGAATATCTTTATGAACTGGCCGATGCGATCGATTGCTATGAGTTCTTTCAAGGCAAATTAAACGAGTGTGATCGGCAGATCGATAAAGAGATCAGCCAGCTGGCTGAGAAACAACCGGTTCCAGAAGAATACGGAAAAGCCAAGCCGATACGCCATCACACCCCAGCCATTGACCAGCTCCACCAAAAAGTGGTTCGAGCGGCCGGCGGGGTCAACGTGAACGAGCTTCCCGGCCTTACCGATTATTCAGCACTTCGTCTGATAGGAGAAATCGGGGTGGACCTTGCCTCATTTCCAAGCGAAGGCCACTTTACCAGCTGGCTGAAACTGGCTCCCGGCAAAAAGCAGTCAGGCAAATCTATACGAAAACACAAGTATAAATCTTCTCCCCGGGCCGCTGAGGTTTTTAAACAAGCCGCTCAAAGCCTGCTTGAAAGTAAAAACCATGCCCTTGGTGCCTTTGGCCGGCGAATACGGGCACGACGCGGTCCCGGTATAGCTGTGAAAGCCGTAGCACGAAAATTGGCTATTCTGTATTACCGGGCAATGACCCAAGGAATGGCATATGTTGAACAAGGGGTTGAGGCCTATGAAAAACAGTATCAAGAGCGCCGATTACACAACCTGCATAAACAGGCAAGGCGTTTGGGATACACCTTGGTCGAACTCAACGAATAAATCTGTCACCGGTAGCGAAGTCCTTCGGCGCTTTTGCGAAGGACGAAGTCGAAGGATCTCTATCCAGGAAAAACTTGAAGTGTCCCGCCTCCCGTCGAGAACGTGCACCAGTTGATCATTTAATAAGCACGATGTTTAGAGATTTGTGTAAGATGAACTACCCCGAAAAAATCTTTGACCCTTCGGGGGTAAAAAAAACTGAGAATATCTTTGAATACGTATTTTTTCACAGCCTCCCGAGAGGGGATTTAGACCTGCCTGCCGAAGCCTCGGCGCAGGCAGGGGGGTGTTGCAGTGGGGCAAAATCATCGATTCAAGCCAAGAAACACTTATTTCCCATAATCTATTACTTCCAGCACAACTTAAGCCTGCCGGTCCTTAAAAAATCGCTTACACATGTTGACATATGTGTGATATATGTGTAACATATTTATCAATCACAGCATCAGAGATATGGACCCAGAGAAATTTCCTACAATCAACGTACTCAATGTGGTGCGCGGATTTCCGAACCCAAAGCTGCCGCATCACATCACGCCGTTCCGGTTTGAGCTTCAGAACGGCGACAAGCATCAGATCAAAAAAATACGCCAGGTTCACAAAGAGCGTGTGGGAAAGGCCATGCATTACCACTACGTGGTGGTGACCACCGAGGAGCGCTACTTCCACCTTGTGTTCGATTCGCTCACCCTCGTCTGGAGAATGGTTCAGGAAGTGGATCAGAAGTTGTTTTTTTCCTGAAAACGGAGTTTGAATAGAAATTAAGAATTAAAGAAAAATCTTCGTTTTTGATGGATAAGCGCTAAAATTATCGCAATTCGGAATCCCAAACCCTCCTCCTTATCGTACCTGTCTGTTTCGGATGAGATCCCTCGACTCCATTCGGGCGCTCCGCTTCCTCATTACGCTCGGGATGATACATATGGGTGGGGCAATAGCGGCGTCGAGACACTTCGTGGGTCCGGGTGGTGGTCCCACAGAGAGTGCCATAGGCACGCGGCATTTAGTAACCCCGGGTGGCCCGAAGTTATACCGTTAAATTTCCAATTTATTTTGAACATTTTTTATATGTTCATCACAGATGCTTCTTCGGGAGTATCGGCAGGAGGCGAACCCGTATATTCTTCCTTGGGTGAAGACT
>PWWL01000087.1 GCA_003561515.1 Balneolaceae bacterium | reverse complement strand
GCCAAGCTTAAAAGCAAACATCAGCTTTCCTTCGTCGTCGGTCATTTTCTCCGTCTTCATTTTTCCATCAGGGAATTCACCATTACCCATCGATACTTCAAGTATGATGGGAGTGCCTGGAACAGGGTTTCCAAATTTATCTTTCACAACCACCATAACCGGCTTCGGAAGCTTGCTGCCGGTTACAGCCGCCTGGTGGTTATTTATCAGTTGAATAGCTGCAGGGATAGAAGGAGTTGCACGGATGGTGACTTCTTCGCGCACACTGTGGTATTCTTTATCCATACAGCGAATACCGGCCATCTGTTTTCCAGCTTTGCCAGAGAGCTCCCAGTCAAACTCTGCAATCCCCTTTCTGTCGGTTTCAATGACCGATCTGCCGCTTTTGCCGTTTACTTTTCCGGGATGCTGCAGTACAACTTCAAGCTTTGTACGTGCGAGTGGTTCTCCATCGGTATCAAGAAGTCTTGCCTGTACTTTTTTGATTGTACTACCCGCTTTATATGTGTCATTTAAATCGGTTAGCAGATTGATCTTGTCCGGTTCTGATGGCGGTTCAGCTTTTTTTCCTGCAGCAGGTTCGCTGTTTCGGTTGCTCTGAAACGCTTCTGCCAAAATACTGTCTTCTTTGTTGTTATCGCTGAAAGACTTCAACCGGGGGCTCTTTTCTGAGCCTGACCGAGTTTTGATCTCTGATTCTTCGGCTGCCTGATAAGACGTTGCAGGCCGTCCCGGGTTTTCTGAAAGCTCGATGAGCCTAAAGCGCAGCTCATCCGCCTTGTCGGTTACGCGCGACAGCCGCTTGGTGAAATATCCCTCCGTGAGTGTTGATGCAAAATTAAGCATAATGCTGACCAGCAGGCCAAGCAGGGTCGACATCAGTGCGAGACCCATACCGGCTAGAATGGCATCACGTTCTAGTGTGCCTGAAGAGAATACCATGAACATTCCCCAGACGGTACCCAGAAGGCCAAGTGCGCCGGCCGTGTCTGAGAGAAAATCGATCCGGTTCCGGAATGAATTAAATGTATCCTGTTTAAAACGGGCAAAGTTGGAGATTTCATCATGCAGATAATCCGCATTCCTGTTTGTCTGGAATACGTTGAGCAGTTTTGCCATCACAACGGATAACATGTGCTGAGGTTGTCGCGAAAGGGTTTTACTGATCTGGTCGAGACTGAAATCGGTGAACGGAGTATTCCTGAGTGATGTTGCCTTTCGGCTGTCGAGCCAGAGCTCCATAACCTTGTAGGAGATCAGGAAAACACCGATGATAAGTATTGCGAAAATCGGGTAGCGGATCGGACCGGCCTGTTCCACAAGTTCCCACATATTGAGCTCATCCAAAACCGTTCCTTCTTCGGCTTCATCCACGGCTTCCACGGTTGCTTCACCGTTCTCTTGTCCGTAAACCGCAGTTTGATGTGCTATCATCAGCATAGAAGAAAGAAACAGGATGGACAGGATGGATAGGAGATGTTTGATTGCAGTCATAATGCTAATTGTTTTTCAGGATGACATCGATGGCATCCGGGTTTTCGAGAATCTTGTTGAGATCCCTGGTTATGTCGATGGTTATTTTGCGCAGTATTTTCTGTACATACAGGCTCCGAACGTTCGATCGGAACTGTTCTCCGGCGGCAGAGGTCCAGTTCAGAACATAGGTGTACACTCCGGGCTCTATGAGCTCGCCGTTATCCCCGAGCCAGTCCCATTCAATTACACCGGGCAGTGTTGAACCTCCACGAATGGTTCTCACCACCCGGTCATCGCGATTGGTGATTTCAAGGTTCCAGTTTCTTACGGGTACGTTCTCAGTCAGAATTACATCAATCCGGGCATTCTCAGGCTGAAGCTCAACGAGCTGTTCGTCTCGCAGATCAGACATCGTTACCTGCCTTTCGGCCCTCAGGCTGTCGGAAGCCGATTCATAAACGATTTCTGAAACCCTCACGGCGCTGCCTGATGTTTCATAAAGCAGATTGCGAAGGCCAGCCGCCCTGATCTCGGTTCCCTCATTGTAAAGGATTCGGAGCTGTTCGATCTGATCATCACTGAGTATGTCAGACAACCGGCGTATTGCCTCTTCGTATTCTCGCGAAACAGATGTTGTAAAGCGCACGCTTTCAGGGATGGGAGCGGATGGCAGCGCGGTTGCGCTGTAGGGCACACGGTCAACTCTCGGATCTGTACCAAGTTCACCGATATCATACATCGACAGGGCTTCAAGTTCGGTTTCACCAATGGTTTCATCATCCACTCTGCGGATAATCTGTTTTTCGTAATACATCACATGATCCGTTTGTGAGCTCAGCAAAACAGCTCCGCTAAGATCGGGCTGCACCATGGGCCTTTCGAGGCCGGGAATTACTACAGGAGGTTCTCGTCTTGCAGGCAATGAGGGAACCCGGCTGAATTCATAAACCAGGGAGACCATGTGGGTCCCGCTGGTATTTCCGGCAAGTTCGTTCAGCGGCAGCTCAAACTGATAATTCACGCTGTAACCCCGTGCGATGTGAGCCTGTGCCTCCAGGTAGCCGCTATCAAAATTAAAGTTGGTGCCCGCCCTCACGTAATAACCTCTTGACGAATAGACTTCGGCATGGAATCGAGTCTGGACGCCAAACTGTCCATGCATAAGCTCAAAAGTACCTTTCAGCATGTTGTGGCGCAGGCTGATGCCTCCAAAGAGTTCCCGGGGTTCCGTCACCGAATCGGACACAAGCGACATATTCGGCTCGGTAAGGTTTCGGGCACCAAAAGCCAGCTCCATATTCGTAATGGGTCTGAAATAGAGGCCGGCCGCTGCATTAAAGGCAAAGCGTGAGAACCCATCCTGGAAAACAGGATCGCCGGGGTCAAAACCCACAAAGTTGTCCTGGTTATACCCGAGGTGGTACAGCGACGTGTTCACACCAAACGAAAGGCTGTTCAGGATCCTGTAGGAAAATGTGGCTCCGTAATGGCCCTTGCGGAAAATGGGGCTGTCGAAATATTGTACCTGGAGCCCGCCGCCAAACCGCGATCCGAACAGGCGGGGTGTTACCAGGGTAAGGTAGCCTTCCCGGTAACCAAGCCCCGATTCATCAAAAAAGCCGAGATGGTAGCCTTTTACACCCAGAGCAACCTGTCCGTTCTGGAAAGAGAGAAGTGCGGGGTTGGCAAAGATGGATTTGCTGTCCATCACGCCCGTCGATGGACCTTTCACGAAGTCCTGTGCTGCTGCGTTTGATCCGAAAAGAACCAGAATGGCTGCTGCAAGAACAAACTTTATGGGATATGTTTTTTTGATCTTTTTCATAACGCCAGTGTTACGGAGCCTCTGCCAATCAGTTCATTATTCTCCTGAACCACATAGAGATAAACCCCTGGGTTCAGCCGGTTGCCGTTATCATCGAGGCCGTCCCAGAAGGCGCTGTTCCCGGCCATGCCTGTGATTGTGCGCACCAGTTTTCCGTGAAAACTGAAGATCCGAATGACGGGGGAGGACACCACGCCTACATTTTCAAAATTGAATTCAACGGCATCATTGAAACCGTCATTATTGGGAGTGAATGGGTTGGGTGAAACCGCCAGACGGCCGCGCTCAATATCGATGGTGAGGGAAACCTGGTTGTTGGTCTCGTCCGACTCTTCGATCTCATTTTCTGCATCCACAATAAATGTGATGGTTTGGGAGCCTTCCCTCAGGAATGTTCGCTCAAGGATAAAACTGCGGGTATCGCCCGGGTTCAGGGTTTGCGACACACGAAAGCGTTCAGCTTCATCCCCGTTTATTTCGAAAACCACATCAAAAGGATCGGACACGATCATCTCACCATCGAGCCGCAGCAGACCCTCAAAAGCATAGGTTTCTCCATAGGTGAATGTGTTGGTGGCCGGAACCGGTTCAAGGGAAACGGCGACAAGATCGGGCAGGGGCGGTGGGGGATCCACACCGGTTCCGGTTAAATCAATCCTGTACTCTTCATCGCCGCAGTCCGACTCACTGAAGATTACCAGCTGATTGCTGTAGTTTTGCGACTGCTGAGGTGTAAAATCAACCGTAACCGTTAGCTGACTGCCGGCTGAGAGTGTAACCTCTGCATCTCCGGTGTACTCAAAAATGCCGTCTTCCGTTTCAAGCGCAATCGTCAGCGAGTTGGTTACATCTCCGGTATTGCTGATCTGAATCTGCCGGGAAGAGCTGTCGCCAATTTCAATCACACCGAATGAAACGGAGGATGGAACCGTGAGTTCTGTAATAACGCCTCGGCCCTGAAGCGGAAATGACACGGATTCTTCCACATCTATTACACCCCCCTCACGAATGTATTCGGCAACTATGGAGCCGTTATACGTTCGCCGCTCCTCCGGCAGGAAGGATACGGGAAGGAGAAACACCTCGCCGGGTTCAATCTCAAATGATGAAACCGTGGTTTCGAAACCATCACCCGTTACTTCAACCGATACTTCGAGCGGGAACGTGCAGACGTTTTCGATCGGGATATCCTGTTCGGCCAGTTCAAACAGGCATACATCCCCGAAATCAAATCCTTCGCTAACAAGGCAGGCGTCGCGGCGGGCATCGTTGTAGAGGATGGTGACTTCGCCCGTTGTGAAATTGGTAACGGCAATGTCCATCGAACCGCTGTAATTGAAATCTGCCGATGTGAGGCCAACAGGTCCGGGTACGCCCGTCAATATCGCCTCACCTGAAAAACCCGAGGAGCCATTCAGTGCCAGTGAAAGGCTGTTTGCTGAAAAGCGGGACGAGAGCAGGTCGGGAAAACCGTTGGCGGTGAAATCCATGCCCAAGCCATCCACCGGGCGGGACTCTCCGCTTGTGATGGTTTCGGCCAGACTGAACCCCGTACCGCTGTTTTCATAAAGGTAGATGGTGCTCTCATCCGTTGAGCCAAGAGCCAGGTCATTCAATTGATCACCGCCATTCCGGATAAAATTACCGATGGTTAGAAAGGAGGGTGTGAAAGACAGTTCGCTCAGCAGCACCTGTTCTGTAAAATTCTGAGCGCCCTGGTTTACAAGGGCAATCACGGTATTTTCTCCTGAAAGAGGCACCACGATATCCATCAGGCCATTGTTGTTGATATCTGCAACTTCAAGCTTAAGCGGTGCGAGGCCAACATCAATGGCTTGAGGTGCGCCAAAACTGCCATCGCCGTTATTGTAATGGATGAAAACGCGGTCGCTCCCCGCCGAGGCGGCAACCAGGTCGGGTATGCCGTTGTTGTTCATGTCGGCAGCCACCACTTTTACGGGGCGTTCACCGGTTTCAATCAGTTGAGGAGAGAGATTCGGCTGCCCGTCGGCGCTGTTCAGCAGCACGATCAGCTCATTGGTAAGAGTGGAGGCCACAGCCAGATCGAGAAACCCGTTGCCGTTCAGGTCGCCTGAGGTTATGGAAGCGTTGGCAGGCAGGGTGGTTCCCTGGGCAGCCATCAGCGGATCATCTTCAACCGGCATCTCTTCCACTCCCGTATTGATGGTTCCGG
>PWWL01000052.1 GCA_003561515.1 Balneolaceae bacterium | reverse complement strand
AGAAATGGCGCAGCAGACAGCCCCCTCCAGTCGGGCTCCGCCCTCCTTACGGAGGCTGTCTGCTGGTTGGTTTAATGTAGCTAATAACACAATTGCGCCAAATGGCACAACTAAAGGAACGATTGGTCGGTAGCTAAACGAATAGCAACAAATCCAACGCGTTTCGGAGAAACGCCTGGTGAATGCGTGAGGGCATCCCTCTTTATTTGTGCTCCGAAACCTGCAACCGCAGTACCACCTCCGCAACACGCTCTCCAAGCTTCTTTCCCCTCTCAATAAACCGATCATCAATTTCGGCGGGGTTTTCGGCCCTGAACGGTTCCTCGTGGGTAATGGCTGAGGCCCCGAACGGCTGTGTCCACTCCGGACCGCCAACAATAATCATCCCGAAAATGAGCATACTCTGCAGGATGTTCATCTGCACGATCTCCTCCCCGGCCGACATTCCCCCGGCCGTCACAAATGCGGCACCAACCTTGTTCTTCAGCGGAGCTCCCTCAAACGGCCACGATGCAATAAACCGGGATATCTCCGGCGAAACATTGGCGTTGTACACCGGGCTCCCTACAATAATGGCATCGGCCTGAAGCAGGTCATCCTCCGATGCCTCCGCCGCTTCTACCAGCTTTACACGGATTCCATCAACCGATCCGGCCCCGTCGGCAACAGCACGGGCCAACTGTTCGGTGTTGCCCGATTCACTGTGGTAAACCACCAATACGGTTTTCTGGCCTTTCGCTTCAGAAACAGCGAATGCAGTAATTGCGAAGATGCAAATGAGAAAAAATCTGATTGTCGTCTTCATGCTGATATCACTCCTGCTTAATGTTTGATATTCATGATACAGAATCGGGATCAGTTTCCGAAAGGTATCGAAATTCCGAGCCAGGGCACTCCGATAATTCCACCTGCGTCGGTGAGCGGACGTGCAAGGCCAAAGTCGATGGCAAATCTTTCGGGCGACCACCGCATCCCGCCAATGGCAAACCCGCTGCCCTCAACACCGGGAGCAAAATAGATTTCTCCAAGAAGATATGCAGTCCGGCCGGTTCGGTAAATTCCGCTCAGATTCACCAGTGGAGTATCCGACCACTCTCTTCCTGCATATCCGTAGCCGATACCGGCGGTCAGGTTCCTGTCGCGGTTTCCATACGTAAATGTGCTATAAAGCAGGCCAAAACCCTGGGAGTCTTCACCTATAACTCCGCCAAGCAAACCACCTGCACCAAGGTAGACATCATCTCCCAAAGGAACAGAAAATTTTGGCAGTACCCAGATCGGAATTGAAAGTGTACCGAACAGGAAGATGGGTACCGTTCCGGCACCGATCGAGAAATGATCGGTTGCCCCGTAATTCACATTGTTGAAGAAGATCCAGACATTCTGGTAGTAACCCTTTCCTCTTCGAAGTGGCAGGGCATTAGGGGCGAAAAAGTAGCGGGTCGACTGTGGGTTCTCGAACCAATACTCCCCATTTCTGATGCGATCGGGCGGAATCACCTGAATGCTCCTGATGTTTTCCCTCTCAATGGCAACTTCACCTACGCCATCGACGCGTATAACCACTCGCTCTTCGGTTTCACGAATCAAGGTGCCAATCAAAACGCTGCGGTCTCTTGTCTCAACCCTAACGATGTCGCCTTCGGCAGCCTGGGCAAATAAGGATTCAGAAACGATAAAGAGTGGAACTATCAATACTGGTAACAGAAGGCATCGTTGCAGCATTTTCATAGCAGATTCCGGAAGAGGTATAGGTTTTTTATTATGGTAGCAAAATCACCTGCCCCAACCAACAATCAGGAAAAATAAATCCCTGATAATTTGTGGTATAGCTACCAAAAGACCGGTCATTCTTCAACCGGGTAACCCAACTCATTCCAACCCCTCCAGCCCAGCGCCATCGATTTCACATCACTGTATCCCATTTTCCGGAGATTGTAGGCGGCCAGGGCCGATCGATATCCACCACCGCAATAAAGAACAATTTCTTTACCATAGTCGGGCACATGCTCTTCGATATCGCGCTCAATCACACCCTTGCTCAGATGGATAGCCTGCGGCAGATGTCCTTCCTCAAACTCATGCTGTTCACGGGTGTCGATAAGTTCAAATTCTGATCCCGCTTCCAGCTTCCCGGCTACCTCTTCAGGCGAAATTTCCGGAATCCGCGTAAGTGCATCGTTCACAAGGGCTACAAATTTTTCAGAATGCTCTTTAGACATAAGGGCGAGGTGTAAGGTTTACCGACGGGTCGGGACTGCGCAAAAGAGCGCAGCAGGGTTCAGGCGACAAGCGACAAGCTGCCAGCTACAGACAACTCGTAACCGGCAACGCGCAACCTGTCAACACTTCCTTTTGGATTTAGAACATTAGAAATTAGGATTTTCGGATTTCGTGCTTCGGATTTCGGATTTAGAGATTCGGATTCCCCAGGCACTAATTCCTCATCCCGACCCGCTCAACCAGCTCGCGGGCACTTGTAAGGGCCGATTCCGTAATTTCCTCTCCGCTCATCAGGCTTGCCACTTCACGGATGTGTTCCTCGTCGGTGAGAGGCTGGATTCGGGTGATGGTTCTGTCGCCCTCCTCTCTTTTCTCAACGCGATAGTGTTTGTGGGCCTGGCTCGCAATTTGCGGCTGGTGGGTAATCGCCACAATCTGGCAGTGCTCCGAAAGCTTTCTCATCTCACGGCCAACCTTCTCGGATACGTTGCCGCTGATACCGGTGTCGATCTCATCAAAAATCATCACAGGCAGATGCTGTTCTTTGGCCAGAATCGATTTGAGTGAGAGCATCACTCGGCTCACTTCACCACCCGATGCGATTTTTGCGAGCGGCTTCGGCTCTTCACCTTTATTGGTTGATATGAAAAAACGCACCTCGTCGCACCCGTTTGCGGTGCATTCCACTGTTTCACCGTTAATTTCGATCCATCCGTTATCCGACCGGATCCAGCTCACATCCGTGCGGAACTGTCCATGTTCGATACCAAGGTTCTTCAGCGCTGCAACGATATCGACCGAAAGCTGCTTACCCGCCTCATCCCGTTTTCGATGCAGTTCCGCGGCCTTATCCTTCAGTGATGACGCCTGTTCGGAGATCTTTTTTTGAAGCCGTTCAATCTCAAGGTCAAAGTTTTCGGCGATGCTCAGTTCCCGCCTGATTTCGTTGTAGTAGCTGATCATGTCGGGTACGGAGCGCTGGTATTTTTTCTGAAGCCTGTTCAGCTCCGACTGCCGCCGGCGAAGCGTTTCGAGGCGCTGCGGATTAAATTCAATCCGGTCGCGGTATCGCTCGGCGAAACTGACCGCCTCCTGGATGCTGATCCTGGCCGTGTTCACCTCCTGCAGATAGGATTCAAACTCCGGCTCTATCCGGGCCATATCTTCCAGGTTCAGCTTTATGGTATTCAGCAGCTCAATCAGGCTCACCTCATCGCCGTTACCGATCTCGGAGATAGCCGCCGCTTTTTGGTCAAGATCCTCGGCATTGTCGAGCAGGTTCATTTCGGTTTCCAGTTCCTCCTCTTCTGATGCGTTGAGATTGGCTGCCTCCAGCTCCTGCACCTGGAACTGGTAGAGCTCGGTTTTTTCCTTTAGCTCACGTTCGCGCTTCAGCAGGTCGCGCAGCTCTTTCTGCAGTTGTGACATCGCCTCAAACTCTTTTCTGTAGGCTATTAACGCCGGTTTTACAGAATCGAACTGGTCTACAACCGCCATGTGGTTTTCATCTTTCAGCAGCATCTGGTGTTCGTGCTGGCCGTGAAGATCCACAAGCTCATCGCCTGCCTGTTTCAGCACCGATATGTTTACCGGTGTGTCGTTGATGAACGCCCTGCTTGCCGACTGTCGGATTTCACGCCGCAGTATCAGGTCTTCGCTATAGTCCACCGCATTCTCTTCAAGCAGTTCACGAAGGCGTGCATTTTCACCAATGTGGATGGTGGCTTCTGCGATCGCCTTGTCGGCACCCTGCCGTATCACCTCCGTGTCGGCCCGTTCGCCCAGAATCATATTCAGTGCCCCGATGATGATCGATTTCCCGGCGCCGGTCTGACCGGTAAGGATATTGAGGCCCGGACCGAATTCAACATCCAGCTCATCGATGAGTGCGAAATCCTTGATGTATAGAGATTTGATCATTCCGTAAAGGCGTTGGGTAAACGTTTAGGTTAGCTAAATTATGTGGATCACAAAATACAATTCTGCGCTGGAAGATTCATATGTTCAATTCGGCAATGAATGAAATAATTCGTGTTGAGTGTATGATGAACTTTGGATGTTGGCTTTATCAATAATTGGTATTCGAACCGGGGTTGCCAATGAACAAAATTCTTAGCCAAACAATCACCATGCGTTCCTCCGGAACGCTTTATCGGTGCGATAATCCGCGCATGGCTACCGACCAGGCGATTCTCCGAATCGCGGGGTGTTTATGACAATTCAGCTTTTAACCAGAGACGTTTCTTTAAAGCGCGGGTTCATTTCAACCTGTTGGGTTTCTTCCCGGGCATTCCAACGGAAGGTCCGGTTATCTGCTACCCATTCGGTCTATACCCCACATCATTCCAGAGGTATGAGTGACCAAAAACGAATCATGCGGATCATGATCCGCCGCGTTCCGGAGGAACGCATGGTCGGTAGCCAATCGAACACCAAAAAATCCCCAGCGTTTCGGAGAAATGCTTGGTGAATGCGTTAGGCAATCGCCTTCATTAATGCCCCAAACATGCCCGCATCAACCAAAAAAATCAAACAATCAAACGGCCGAATTAATATAAATCACCCCACACAAACACTGTCCGTTTCTTCGGATCGGATGGTGCTTATTCGGGATCCGTAAACAAATACCGATGATCAAATTCGACTTCAAATGCTTTCAGCAGTGTCTGATATTCCTCCAAAAATGTTCTTCTCTGATGGACCTTCTCCTGATTTACAATGTAATTGATTACACGGGGCAGGTGGCTTTTGGAATACGAAAACGCGCCATACCCATTTTGCCAGAAAAAATCCGTACCACATAGGCCATTTCTATTAATCCACCTAGTGGTTTCCGTTTTCAGATTCTGGACCATAACCGGCATTGGTTGTGATGGCCTGTAACCGATCAGAATATGAACATGATCGGGCATGCTGTTAATCTGGATCATTTTATGATGATTGTTCTGAATGATACCGGTCATGTATTGGTGCATTCGCTCTTTCCATTCATTTTCTATCAGGGCTTTTCGGTATTTCACTGCAAATACCAAGTGTACATGCAGCTGAGTGTAGGTGTCTGCCATTTTCGTGGGATTGGTTTGTTCTCTTGTTCTATATGTATGAACCGGATATGTGGAATCCCTTACAAAAATTGTTGCCAACCTTTCACCATGCGTTCCTTTAGTTGTGCCATTTGGCGCAATTGTGTTATTAGCTACATTAAACCAACCAGCAGACAGCCTCCGTAAGGAGGGCGGAGCCCGACTGGAGGGGGCTGTCTGCTGCGCCATT
>PWWL01000090.1 GCA_003561515.1 Balneolaceae bacterium | reverse complement strand
TAGTGCGTCTAAAAAATTCTGCCGAGATCGCTGCATATATTTTCACAAAGCTCTTTTAGCTCCGGAGTGATCGCATCACGGGTATGCGAATCAATGTCGAGTTCACCCACAAATGTGTCGCCTTTCATGATGGGCACCACTATTTCCGACTTTACATCAATGCTGCATGCGAGATAGTTGCTGGCCTTGCTCACGTCTTTTACAACAAATGTTTCAAGGGTTTCAGCGGCCTGTCCGCAGATACCGGTACCATACGGGATGCGTGTATGGTCGGTGGCTTCACCAACAAACGGGCCCAATTCCAGCATTCTCTCTTCTTCAGGTACATCGAGGTAGAAGCCTGTCCAATCGAACACAGCCACTTCCCGGTCGAGAAGCTCACAAATTTGCTGCAGTTTCTCATTTCGTTTGCCTTCGCCTTCTATAATATCTCTGGCTTCGGATAGAATTTTTTCTGTATTCATAGGGTAACTGCTATGTGTTCTGATTGGCCTGTGAGGGGTGAGAATGTAAGGAACTTTCCGAAATTTCAACACAGCAGAAATCGGGGTTCACAATGGTGTAAATCCTCTCTATCTTTGCCCGCATGTTTGAAATGATCTCCGAATCCATGCCCGAGCAATCCTCATACCTGATTGGCGTGGGGGCTCTTCTTTTCGCAAGTTTTACTTCCCTTTTTTCGGTTGTAAACCCTCTTGCGGCTATGCCGCTGTTTTTATCGCTTACCGACCGATTCACTGAGCGGGAGCGCATCCAGACCGCGCGAAAGGCGAGTTTGTACATGTTCGGAGTGTTGATTACGTTTCTGCTGATTGGAACCTTTATTTTAAGTTTCTTTGGTATCTCACTGGCGGGGATTCGAATTGCAGGTGGTTTGATCATCATGAGAGCCGCATATTCAATGTTGAACCCTGAAACCGGTGGACGTAAACTTACCGATGAGGACGAGGCCGCTGCCATGGAAAAAGAGGATATTTCATTTAGTCCTCTGGCGCTTCCTCTTTTGTCGGGCCCCGGAAGCATAGCAGTGGTCATAGGTTTTGCTACGCAAGCCGAGGGAATTGCCGATTATGTGATCAATGGTGTTTCCATCGTTTTGGTCGTATTGATCACGTTTGTCTTGCTTAGGCTGGCACCGATTTCAGCAAAATATATCGGACCAACAGGGCTGAATGTAATGACGCGGCTCATGGGTTTTATAGCTCTTGCCATTAGTGTGCAGTTTATTCTCAGCGGAATATCAAGATACTTTTCTTTGTGAGGAGATTTGCTGGAAGTATGGATGATAGACAGAAAATACAGAAGCTATTTCTTTTTGATCTTTGGTGTACCCGCAAGCTGTGTGATCTTCTGGAAAGATCAGATGAATTTGAAGATAAACCTGCTTGTATCGCTTTCCTCTCTCACATCGTGAATGCTCAGAAGATCTGGTTTCACCGCGTAATAGAGTTTGAGGTCGGAGAGCCCGATACGTGGGAAGAATATCCCGTAGATGAGTTGAGGAGAGTGGCAAAAAAAGCCAACAGAAAATGGATGGATCTTGTGGCGGATCACGAGGTGGATCTGGATACGGAAATATTTTACCGGAATACCAAAGGTGTAGGCTATCAAAATGCGCTTTGGCAGATCTGCCACCACCTTATCATACACGGTCAGCACCATCGCGCACAGATATCACTCCTGCTCAGGAAAAGCGGAATTGATCCTCCACCGATCGATTACATCCACTATACGCGCAGCAACCGCTCTTCGCAGCAAAATTAAAGTCTGGCAAACCTTTCACATCCGACTTGTTTTAGTTTCGCGGATTCAATTTCTTTCAGGCTGCAAATCCTGAAACAAGCCCTGATACTCTGGAAACCCTCGAACAGATCATTGTAAGTTTCGCCAACTATGCCTGGGGCACCCCGATGCTGGTGCTGCTTGTAGGCGGCGGTGTTATTTTTCTTGTCCTTTCGCGCTTCATGCCGTACCGCAATTTCAGGCACGGTATCCAGGTTCTGTCAGGTAAATATGAAGACCCCAATGCGCCCGGCGACATTAACCATTTTCAGGCTCTGTCGAGTACGCTGGCCGCAACCGTGGGGATGGGGAACATTAGCGGAGTGGCCATTGCACTTGGCCTCGGAGGACCGGGGGCGATTTTCTGGATGTGGATTACCGCGCTTGTGGGTATGGCCACCAAATTCTTTACCTGTACGCTCTCTATCATGTACAGAGGCAAGGACACCAGCGGCAAGATTCAGGGTGGCCCGATGTACTACATTGTTGAAGGCCTCGGAAAAAAATGGAAGCCGCTTGCCATGTTTTTCTGTATCGCCGGACTGATCGGGTGTACGCCGATGTTTCAGTCAAATCAGCTCACGCAAATCCTTCGCGATACCGTTCTCGCCGAGAACGGCTGGCTGGGGTACGATATGATGCTTTTATCGGGAACTGCGCTAACTGAGTCAGGCTTTCGTCTTTCTGATATTATAACGGGATTGTTTTTGGTGGGGCTTGTATCAGTGGTCATTTTCGGCGGTATTAAGAGAATTGGGAACGTGGCATCGAGACTGGTGCCCCTGATGGTGGCTATTTATATCCTCACTGTGGTTTATATCATTATCAATAACATTTCCGATTTACCGCATTATTTCTGGCTGATTGTGAGCGATGCGTTCCAGGGTAACTTTGCCAGTGAAGAGGCGGCATTTGGCGGTGCGCTGGGCTATATGATCTCCATGGGAATTCGCAGGGGCGCTTTCTCGAACGAGGCGGGAATAGGTACAGAGGCTATGGCACATGGAGCCGCCAAAACCCGCGAACCTGTTCGCGAAGGACTTGTAGGTATGCTGGAGCCTGCAATCGATACGCTGCTTGTATGTACCATGACGGCGCTTGCCCTGCTGATGACCGGTGCGTGGACCGATACCACGGTTGACGGCATCACCATGACCGCCGTCGCCTTTCAGACCGGTATCCCCGCGGTAGGCCTTTATCTGCTTATTATTTGCGTCTTTATTTTCAGCATCACAACGATGTTTACCTACTCCTACTACGGCACCAAGTGCCTCAATTTTCTTGTCGGTGCAGAGCGCAAGCACTACTACAACTACTTCTACATTGTGGCCATCTTTCTTGGATCTATAACCACCATCGACATGGTGATTAACCTGATTGACGGGATGTTTGCCATGATGGCGATTCCCACCATGATTGCTACTCTAATGCTTGCACCTAAAGTAGTAGAGGCCAGCCGCGACTACTTTGCGCGGAAAGACCGGGGCGATTTCGATCATTATTAATGCAGGTATATAAACTGCTTGCTTAAGGCCCGGGATAATGGGATCGGTGACAGCCGGGGTATAAGCGGGCAATTAAAAGAGACGTGTAGCTTTTTGTCGATTGTACGACATCGGAGAGATCTGGATGTCGCAAAACATTTCATAATTCAACGATTTCTTGCCATTTAAGCTATTACGGAATATTAAGAGACAGGTGACGGTTTTCAGGGAGCTGAAGTACAATTATATGTTATGCCTTTAACCGCTTAGATAAGTAGCTAGAATCAAATTTATTCTTTTCATGAAAATTAAAAGCCAATTATTCCTATATGCTTTATTAGTACTCCTATTCGCGTCATGCCAAAGTTATTCAGGCCAGGATGAGTCACAATCAATAAAAATTGACACACTACAGGTAATTGATCTTGAAAAAATTGTCTCTACTGAATCTGCATTACTTGGAGAACCCAGAGAAATCGTTTCAATGGATGAAAAGCATCTCGCAGTCTATGATCACGCCTTTAAAAAAATAATTCTATTCAATAGCGAAGGTGAGAAACTGGATGAATTCGGAAAAATTGGAGAAGGTCCCGGAGAATGGGATTCGATGTCAGGTGCAGCTGATTTAAATTTTGTTTCAGATCTGTTTTTTACAAACAACCGAGGTCGTTTTTTATTTGATCGGTATGACAGGTCGGGGAATCATATCGTATCCATTTCATATCCTCAGTACTTGAACTATAGCCACAAATCGCTGCTTGCGGATAACAAGTTACTTGTCACAACTAATGGCCATGAAAATGCATTAGCTATTGTGATGGATTTGAATGATGAAGGAAATATTATAAAAAGAATCGGTTCGCCGGTAGCAGAGTATTCTGAAGCACGAAATATTGAACAGGAAAGGATGAAATATTCTAATGGGGAAATTCCTGAAAATGACCGTAATAGAGCTCTTGCAGCAAAGGGAGAAGACGGGTATTTCATATTTATGAATGCTTTGGGAGAGCTTCGGCATTATTCGAAGGATGGTGAACTTCTCTTTCAAGAAGAAATCCCGGAAAAAATCAAGGACTCAGTTTTTGATTATGTTGTTCATCAAAACAAAGAAGTAGCTCGTGAACACACTGTAATGCCTTTAACATATGCCCGGGAGATGCTGATTAACGAGGATTTAATTTATCTTTTTATGCCGAGACCCCATCCCGAAGCAACGGAGCTGGATTTCAGGATGCTTGTCTATAACTCAAAGGGGGAACTTCAAAAACATTATGTTTTTGCAGACCCAGAGAATGAATCTTTTTTGTATGACTTTACAATCAATAATGAAAACAATATTTATTTCATTGATGTCATGAGGTCAAAAATATTGAAGTTTATCCCGGATGTTGAGTGATATTTACTTGATATCATAGCCAAATAAAGTCATAACAAGCATTTAATGCTGACAGGTAAGCGTTTGTTGCTTCTATTCATACGTTGTTATCCCGCAGCAGAAATGCCGAGCCGTTATAGCCCTTCTGAACACGAATGAGGTTGCTCAATCGTTATAATTGTACTACATTGTAATACAATAAGTATATACTACTATGAATACGACACTTTCCATTCGCATCGACAAAGATCTTGATGAACTCCTTGAGCAGGCCGCCAAACGAACCGGACGTCCTAAAAGTGAATTGGTTCGGGAAGCTCTCAGACGCCAATTATCTATCGAATCCTTTCAACAGCTGCGTAAAGAACTTTTGCCCTATGGAGAGGCGCAAGGATGGTTAACTGATGAAGATGTTTTCAGGGAAGTTTCGTGAGGAATGTCAATTGTATTTTTTAGCTTCACGGTGTACTCCAATCGCACTATAAGTCCAATCGATAAATTCTCAGCCCGGAGTGTATCATGAAGATTTTTGCCGATACCAATGTATTGGTCAGCGCATTTACGGCAAGAGGGTTGTGTGCGGATCTTCTCGAAATTATACTTGCTGACCATCAATTGATGACAGGAGAATTTGTATTACAAGAGTTAGAAAGGGTGCTGAAAACAAAACTCAAGGTTCCCAATAGAAAAGTTTTCGATGTCCTTCGATTTCTTCGAAATTATCACGTAGAACCTTTGCCTGATAACCCTTCTGAAGTAGAAGTCGGGGATGAAGATGACCGATGGGTATTAGAGTCAGCACTAAGAGCGAAAGCTGATATCTTGGTTACAGGAGATAAAGATCTATTAACTATTTCAGAACAAGTACCACATCTGAGGATTTTAACACCAAGAGAGTTTTGGGGGCTTGTGCAAAAGTGAACCCGGGCTATTACAACCGTGGCGCTTCGCGGTTCTTCGAATCAACCGGATTTTTCCGATCATAGTCGGCATTAAAAATTTTCAGTGTTGCACTTATTACTTGAACTCAGGTTGCTATTTATCTCATTAGTAGATGTCAATGGCAAAACCGCTTAGCCGCCGAACCATCATTCTTCAGCTGTGTAGTATACGTCAATACCGTATTTATCTCGAAAACAAACCGTTAATGAATGGATACTTTGAATCATCCATTTTTCTTCCTATTTCTGAACTCCGATAGTTGAGTTTAACAGAAACCTCACCAATCATAAAAACTATCTCCAGGAAGAGACACGGTTAAATCCGTCAGAATTTCGGGTAGATGATTGCACGCTTAGCTACCAAATCACTCTGACGAACAACCGCTGAGAGTTTTGTGCAGCTCTGTGGTCTTCGAACGCTGGGTTTTATGCAGGAATTTATGGGTCGGTTGCAACCTGGACATAAACTCTCACCTCAAGATCAAAAACTACCCTTTCTTCGCCGCCAGCCCTGTTCACCGTTCCTTCAACGGTAAAATCAACCAAAGGTACCGGTCGTCGGTTGTAAAAATCTGCCAGAGTTGATATACCATCTGATACTACTGAAACACCCTCGATATCATCAGAAAAAATGGATCGCTCGGTAAAGAAATCCTCAAATTTGATGTTATTAAAGGTAACAATGGCCTGGCTTTGGTTTGATCCGGCCTGACTCACAGAAAGCTGTCCCGAAAAACTGGTTTCGGGAGAACTGTCGTAAATGTTGCTTACACGCATAGTGATATTAAAAAAACTGACATCTTCCACACTGCTATCAATATCATCTATTACGCTTTGCAGGTTTACCCTTTCTGTTTCAGAATAGTTATTGTCTGCTGTGTCAATAGAGTAGGTGAATAACGATACGGTATCGATCATCACCAGGTTGCTCCGCACGATATCATCGCACGAAATCGCAATCAGGGCAATTAACAGCAGCCCGGATAGAGTTTTTCTTTGACTTTTCATGACTTAAGGATTGGATTAATATTTTAAATTCTTTCTAAAAATCTGTTCAGATTCCAAAACCGATTGATGCACTGAACACGGACACATTTCCAAGGTTAAAGTCTGTTCGTAAATGTAATAGGCCCAGCTTCAAATTCAATCCTGCGATGGCTCTCAGGTGGTTATCGGATCTGAAACTGAAGTCAATTTCTGCATCTTCATCCGAAGTTGCGCCGGATAAAGTGTAGTTCAGATTCATAGTTGAATACTCGTATTGAATCCCGCCGTATAAGGTTAGCAGACTAAAATCTCTGCTGGCCATCCCGTTTATGGAGAAAAAGTTACTATCGATTATATCTCCGATTTTGAAGGATTGAAAAAACATACCTGCAGCAATATCAACCGGCAAATCGCTAAAATATTGGCTCACTCCATGCCTCACGCCAACCCCAAATAAGTCGATGTCAGGTACATCAGAATCGCCCGAATAAGAGAAGAATCGGAAGATCAATTGCGTGTTAAAGAAGTTTCCGATGGTCAGCTGTGGGGCAGCCAGCGGTAAATAATTCATATTCAGCTGACCGTCCTGTAGTTTATACGTCAGGCCTTCGGGTCCTTGCACAACTGTACCCTGGTCTCCAAATACCGTAGCTGTTCTTACAGGCTGCTGTGAAAAAGGAGCAGGCGGAACGGCATCGAATTGTTCTGCATCAGATCCGATCAAGGTAGCCATTCCAATTGCCTCGAATCGTATGGTGAACCTGTTTTCAATTTTTGCTGAACCCGCAAATCCCGAATTCATATTGCCAGCAAAACCATTTAAAAATGGCTGCATGTATCCCGTTGCATTATCGACAGATAGCTGACTAATGGCATCCTCAAGCTGATTTTGTGCATTAACCGGGTAGATGAATAGGATGCTAACTGCCAACAAAATAAAAGAACTTTTCAAACAGATAGAGAGAGTTTTCATTTTCAGACAATTTAATGGTTGATAAATACTCAAAAAGGACTCAGAGAGTGGATTTACTTTAATCTCGATTTGATTTTTTACTATATATTAAATTTATAAAAATTAGTAGATAGTTTGAATGCTGATCAATTCTTTATTTTAAATATTTACAAAAGTGATGATTTAAAAATATTTTTTTCTTAAATTATAGAGTCTGTCTGAGGTATTGCAATTTCCTTATATAACCGGACAGAACCGGGATCCTGTTGTAGAATCCGCAAGGTAGTTCCTCTACCTAATTGCACAGTTGAACATGCTCTCTGGTCATAGCGGCTCAACAAGCTCTAAACAGATGATTTGCACGCAAAGCCGTATGCTTATGATTTCAGTACCTCGCAAAGGGTGTGCAACAAGCTCAAACTCGTTTTAAAATATCTCCGGTAAACAGCTAAGGAAATGAGCAGTTTTATTGAGTTTATGAAGATAACATTAAGGTTCAGGTTTGAAGCGCAACATAAAGTTATTTATCACGTAAGCTATCCTGTGTATTTTTCAGCCTAACCCGTTGTTTCTTCTGTTAATCCCACCAATGAAAAAATATTTTTTAGTACTCACTCTCCTGATTTTTGCCTCCTGCACTCCCAGCGACTCCCATTTTGTCTCTTACGAAAATGGCTTATGGTTCAATGGAACCGAATTTGTTGAGCAGACGCTTTACAGCAAAGATGGCATCTTTACGGACTGTCGGCCATCACGAGTTGATACGACGTACAATTTAGAAGGGAAATTTATCATCCCGCCGTTTGGAGACGCCCACTCGCACGAACTTGGAAACGAAGAGAGCCTGGAGGAAATGCTGCCGCGATTTATTGAAGATGGAATTTTCTATGTTCAGGTTCTTAACAACCATGCCTCCAAAATTGCTGACTTTCGGAACGATTTTAACAGCTCAAACACAATTGATGTAGTCTACTCAAATGGTGGTTTGACAGCCACGCTGGGTCATCCATTCGTTGCCTATGAAACGCAGGCGATGGGGCTGCACTGGTCAGCCATCTTTACTCAAAGAGACAGGATAATGGAAAGCCGCCTCGCTGAAAATGACGCATACTGGTTTTTGGACTCTCGGGATGATGTTCTTGAGAAATGGGATGATATTATTGCCTCCAAGCCAGATCTTATAAAAATATTTATCTTAAACAGTTCAAGACACGAAGAGTTATTTAATACAGGGAATATGGGGAATTTTGGCTTATCAGCTGAAACAGCTGAAGCGGTAGTTCAAAAAGCAAGAGAACATGGCCTTCGGGTTGTAGCTCATGTAGATACGGCAGAAGATTTTCGGATTGGCCTCGATATTGGAGTTGATGGATTCGGACATTTGCCCGGTTATGCTTGGGATGGTCAAGAAAGTGCGGAAAAATTCAGACTGACAGATGATGATTTAGCAAAAGCGGCTGATCAAAATGTGTTTGTTACACCTACAGCCAATTTTGCACGCGTATATGCAACATCATTTAATAATGACGGATCACAAACAATGGATGAAAAGCGGATACAAACGGTTAACCGGTTTTTGAAGCAGGAACTGGAGCGACTTCAAAAGGCAGGGGTACGCATCGCACTTGGAGCGGATCAGCATAGAGAAACGTCTATGCTAGAACTTGATTATTTCTATAATGAGCTTGAGCTGTTCGATGCCGCAACATTACTCACAATTGCCACCGACAATACACCATCTGCCATTTTTCCCGATCGCCGAATCGGTAAGTTTGAAAATGGGTACGAAGCCAGCTTTTTGGCCCTGGAAAAAAATCCCCTGGAAGACTGGTCTTCTCTGAGAACCATTTCAGTAAGTGTTAAGCAAGGAAGGCTATTGAAGTAGTACATGCGGTGTCGTTGACTAAGCATGTGAATGCAATTGTCACCGTTTCCCTGCGGCCTGCCGCTCTTCCATCTTTCTTTGATGCTCCTTCAGCGCCTGGATATACTCGTACCTTGCTTTGATTCCCGCCCGGTTTCCGTAGAGCGCGCCAAGACCGCACCCAAGGGCAAGTACTACCCAGATCAGGACATCGGTGGTAGAGAGCTCTTCTACAGAGGCAAAAGTCCAGATAAACGGTGGCAGAAAAATTATGACGGCGAGCAGAATATGACGGTTGGTGGGAGCGGGTACCTTGCGGATATAGCGTCTTATCACTACATAGGTGATGTTCATGTAGACAAAGCCGAATGCAAGCAGAACTGCAGTGCCAACCCAGCCGGGTTCGCTGATGTAATCGAGAAAGAAGTGCGTGGCAATGATGATGGCCAGGGAAATCATAATGGCCCAGGTGGTGTAGGCAAAAAAACGTGCGCCGTCCTGCATATGTATGTTAAAATGCTTTTCTGTTAGCTCAAACTGAGAGGAAAGGTAAGGCAGATTCTGTTCAAGTAAAAAGAGATAGACCCGAAGAAAAAGATCCGCAATGTCTTTCAGAGACATTGCGGATCTTTCATGATTCTTCGTCAGAAATATAAAGCCGTACGCCTTTCTGATGAGTTCTGTCGGTTTTGAATTCCAGTTTTGAAAGGCAGGGCGGTGCCTTGCGAATCCCCTTAGCGATGCGGGGATCACGTTGTGGCATCAATGCACAAGTAAAAGAGAAAAGCATACTTTAATAATTGCCGTGATTCTGTAGATGAAGATAATAAAAGAGATATCAGGGTATTGGTGACTCGTTGCGGTAATCAAGAGTCAGACCCGAAGAGAAAAGATCCGCAATGTCTTTCAGAGACATTGCGGATCTTTTCCGTTACTAAATTCAAGTATCTTATTTCGAGCTCAGTTTAAAAAAGCAATAAAACCGTGGCACATCAGCGGATGCGGCCCCCGTGCCTGGTAATAAGAATGCCGGCAATTACGATGGCAGAGCCGATGTATTGAAGCAGTTCAAGGTTTTCACCGAGCAGTACGATCCCGAACACAAGCCCAAGTACGGGCACAAGGTTCTGGTAGGTGGCGGTTCGTACCGCGCCCACGGTCTGTATGCCGTTGTTCCAGATCAGGTAGGCAACGCCAATAGCCAGAAGTCCGCTGTAGAGAGCGCCGCCGTATGCAGGCAATGAAACATTCTTCCAGTCGGTTTCACCGGCGTAGGGTATAGCCAGCAGCACAAGGGCCACCGCGCCAACCGTAGCCATCATGGCTGAAAACTGAAGAGGCGTATACCGGCTTAAAAATTGCTTTGAATAGATGGTGTACAGAGCCCATACTACTGCCGCAATCACAATCACAACATCGCCGGTAAAGGTTTCGGAGCCGAAGGTGATTGGGTTTTTGCCGAAGAGAATAATCATCAACACGCCGCCAAATGCCAGGATTACACCAATTCCCTTCAGGCGGTTCATAAACTCCAGCGAAAGCAAATGAGATGCCACCGCCACCCAGATGGGAATGGTGCCGAGCATGACTGCGGCATTAGCAGCGAGGGTCAGGTCAATGCCCACGATAAAAAGCCACTGGTACAACAAATTGCCGGCCAAGCCGAGAACAAGCAGTGGCCACAAATCGCCTTTTTGAATTCGGAACCAGGCTTTCCGCCTGGCTACTACAATCCACATGAAGGATGATGCCAGTACAAAACGGATCGCGTTAAAGCTGTATGGGTCTATCTCTGAGAGACTCGCCTTGATCACCGAAAAGTTCAAAGCCCAGATTACAGCGATAAAGAGCAGGGAGATGTCGGTTATTAAAGGACTTTTATGAGAGGTCATTCGAGTAATTTGAAGTCGCCAAGATAAAAATTTCCTATCACGTTTACACCGAACAGACTATGCAGAAACAGTCGAATAAAAGATACCCACCTTGAAACCAAAACGGATCAATAATGAAAGTGTAGCAAGAGCAAACTACATATCGCTATCTGAAAAATTTCAGAGATGGTAGGAACGAAAGGTTAAAAGTGATAGTTTGCTGACTATTGTTCAAAATTTGACCTTTGGTCATATATGCAGAAATTAACCAGAAAACAAAGAGAAAAACTTGCCAGGCGTGAGCACATCGTTGACGTTGCGGAAGAGGCTTTCTCGCAGTACGGATTCGATAACTCCACAATGGAACAAATTGCGGATAAAGCCGAGCTTGGTAAAGGAACGCTTTATCTGCATTTCAAAAGCAAAACTGCACTGTATCTTGCCATATGTGAGCGCGGTTCTGTAAAGCTGAATCAGCTTATGGCCGGGGTATTGGCGGAGGATATACCCGGCATAGACATGGTTGAGAGAATCGGCATGGTGTATCTTGAATTTATCAAAGATAACCCCGTTTATTATCATGCATTTAACTACTATGAAAAAATCTTGAGTGAAGAGAAGTACTCAGGAAGCGAATTGGCACAGAGATGCGAAGAGAATGCGGCTATATCGATGAACCTAATCGTACGCGCCCTTCAAGCCGGCATGCAGGATGGGTCCATCAAAAAAGATGTTGACCCGAAGGAGCTTGCGCTAATACTTTGGAGCGCTGCCAAAGGCGTTTTGCACATGGCTTTCATGAAGCAAAGCAATAGCCACATGAAGTTTCTGGACGAAGTAAACTTCAGCCTTGAATCGTTGGTCAGTAATTTTATGCTGTTGATAAGTCAGGGAATGTCGGCATCTGACCGTCGGTCATAAATAGATCCGTAACAAAGAAAAATATAATCCGTAAACCCTATCCGTTCCGAATTTCGAAAAATCTGAGTCAAAAAAATAATGAAGTCTACTAACCTATCAAATGTATTGATTCTGGTCCTGATCTTAGGGCCATTATACGGCAACGAGCTTGTCGCTCAGCAGCAGGGGCAGGGTCAGAATCACGATGAAATTACGATCACGGTTGAGGAGGCCGTTCAGATTGCGCTTGTGAATAATTATATGCTGAAGCGCGGAATGCTCGATCTCGACATCGCATCTGCTCAAATCAGAGAGGCTTGGGGAACCGTATATCCACAAATAAATGCGGCAGGCAATTATACAAGAAACATCCGAACACCTAATCCTTTTGCTGGTTCGGATGCGGGAGGATTGTTTGAAACACTTGGTGCCCTCGAATGGCTGGCTTTTAATGAACAAGCCCGAACCGATGGCGACCCGAACACCGAGCCCATTACGCTCGACGAATTTATTGACAGGCAAACACAAGGCTTTCGTGATGCGGGCATAACCCCTCCCGGCCTTGACGGAACGAACCCATTCGCTGTTGAAAATCAGTTCGATTTTGGCATTTCCGTTTCACAGGCGATTTATAACGGCGCAGCGTTTGCCGCGATTCGCGGTGCACGACAGTTCAAAAAACTGAGTGAAGACAGGTTTGAACAAGAACAGCAAGAGGTTGCCGATCAGGTAAGAACCTCATTTTACTCAGCCTTGCTTGCGCAAGAGCAAGTAGACGTACTCCGGGCCAGCGTAGACCGCTTACAGGCTACGGTTGATGATACCCGCAGATCGGTTGAGGCAGGTATTTTGTCGAAGTATGATCGGATAAGCGCTGAAGTGGAACTGGTAAACCTTGAAACAAACCTGATTGAGGTTGAAAACCAGGCTGATCTCGCTGTCAAAAATCTTGCACTGCAGCTTGGAATCCCCGTACGGAAACGGGTAAACCTGAGCGGAAGTCTTGAGTACCGTGAGGACCTCCATCCTGACCGCCTGGAAGCGGAGCTGGCTTACGAAATAGCACTTCAGCAGCGTCCCGATATCAGTCAAACTGAAGGCCTGATCGATCTGCTGAATGTGGAACGCGACATTAACCGGTCGGGCTTCTTGCCTACAGTAAATGCATTTGCCAATGCTGCATTTATAGGACAGGTACCGTCGAACAGGGTACGGGTATCGCCGGTTGAAGGAGAAGACTTCACTTTTTCGGCGACTGATCGCGGCTTTTTCGACAGTTCTTATTGGAACCCCGCCGTGGCTGTGGGTTTGCGCCTGAACTGGAATATTTTTAGCGGATTTCAGACGCGCCTTAGAGTACAGCAGTCTCATATAGAGATAAGGCAAGCGGAACTCGACAGGGAGTTTCAAAATAATGCCGTCTACCTTGAAATTGAACAATCGGTTCGCAATGTAGAAACGGCCCTGAAAAGAATACGGAGCCAGGAGCGGAACTTAGAACAGGCCGAGCTGAACTATCGGTTTGCAAGAAAGCGTCTGCAGGAAGGGGCCGGAACCCCACTTGAAGATCGTCAGGCCTCATCACTGCTCGACCAAAGCAGGCTCAACTATCTGTCGGCCGTACACGATTACCTTGTGTCCATAAGCAGATATGAAAAAGCGATTGGCCAGCCCATTGTAAAAAATCACATAGACTAACGAATTAAAATCCATTCAACTGATTCCATGAAACGAATAATCGGAACAACCTTAATACCTTTTGCGGCGCTTGTTTTTCTTCTGTCTGCTTGCGAAAACGGTGAAGAAAACAGCGAAAATGGGAATGACGTGCGCTTGATTCCTGTAGAAACCGTGACCATAGTCAAAGATCGTTTTGAAGATTTTATCAGGCTAACCGGCACTGTTGAAGCAATAGACGATGCCATGATATCGGCGGAGGTCTCGGGCAGAATTCTGTCAATTCGCAACCGGGGTGAGCGTGTACGTGAAGGAGAAGTGATTGCGAGCCTCGACGACCGGCTTATTCAGGCACAGTTTGAAGCAGCCCGTACAGGATACGAATTGGCTGAAGATACATTCAATCGCCTGGAAGCTCTATACGCCGATTCTATAATAAGCACGCAGGATTTTAATAGTGCGCGAGCCCAGCGTGACCAGGCCAAGGCACAGCTCGATCAGGCCAGGAAACAGCTTCAGGACGCGAATATTACAGCGCCTTTTAGCGGCAGTATAGAAGAACGAATGATCAGAACGGGTGAACTTATTAATCCCGGTATGCCCGTGGTGAGACTTGTAAATATCGATCGCGTTAAAATATTAACCGGTATACCGGAACGATATTCGGCAGAGATTCGACAAGGCAACGAAGTGGTTGTTCGTATGCCGTCGATGGCTGGGATGACGCGCGAAAGCCGGATCAGCTACGCGGGCAGCGTTATTGATCCGGATACCCGCACCTATACTGTCGAGGTGGAGCTCAATAACCCTGAAGGGCTGATAAAACCGGAAATGGTTGCAGACCTCAGGGTGAAGCGTCAATCGCTCGAAAATGTGGTAATTATCCCAAGAACAGCCATTGTTCGCGATGAAACCGGGGTTTTCGTATTTGTAGCACGCGAAGAGAACGGACGAAAAATTGCAAACCTTAATGAAGTGAAGACGGGAACCGCGTCAGGACCGCTTATTCAGGTGCTTGAAGGCATTCATGAAGGAGACGAAGTTGTTGTAACGGGAATGAGAAATCTCAGTATTGGCGATGAGCTCAATGTGCTGAAAAATGAAAGCAGTATTGAGCGAGCTCAGCGGCTGAGAGATCAGGACCGGCCGGTGCCTAATCTTTAAACCGGGAATGAGAATCAACAATTACCTCCGATTATGAAACTGACCGAAATTACTCTTAAAAACAGAACTGTGATAGTGGTGCTGACCGCAATTTTGGTGATTGCCGGAGCCTACAGCTACAGTGCGATTCCCAAGGAATCGAACCCATCAATTGAGATTCCGATCTTCATTGTAAACACGATTTACCCCGGTATCTCGCCATCCGATATGGAGTCGCTGGTTACACAGCCGATAGAGAGAGAGCTTCAGGGAATAAACGGAGTTAAAGATATCCGTTCCACCACTACCGAAAGCTTTAGCAGTGTGGTGGTAGAATTCGATCTTGATGTCTCACTGTCGGAGGCAAGCCAGCGGGTACGAGAACGCGTAGATATCGCCCGCACCGAACTGCCTCCTGATGCGGAAGAACCTTTTATCGTAGAAATTGACCTCGACGACTTTCCGATTATGACCGTTAACCTGGCGGCAGATTATCCGCTATCGAGGCTTACGGAAGTTGCTGAGCGCCTGGAAGATGCCATTGAAACCGCATCAGGCGTTCGTGAAGTTGAAATGGTTGGTAAGGTGGAAAGGGAAGTCCAGGTAAATGTAGACCTGGGCCGCCTGAATGGCTATGGACTTAGTTTTGGTCAGCTTGTGAACGCGATTCAGGGCCAGAATCTCACTATTCCCGGTGGTACGGTTGATGTAGACAGGCTTAGCTATCTCGTTAGGGTAAGCGGCGAATTTCAGGACCCTGCCGAAATTGAAAACCTTGTGGTTGCCCGGCCCATGGGCGAAGGGCCTCTTGGCCCCGGCCTTGTTTACATGCGCGATGTGGCTGAGGTTGTTTTTGGTTTCAAAGAAAGGGAAAGTTTTGCGCGGCTGAGGGCATACAAAATTGAGGAGAATGGCAGAAAAATTGAGCTGGCGGATGAAGATATTCGCGATAATCAGGTGATCAGCCTCAATATCAAAAAACGTCCCGGTGTGAATATTCTTGACACAGCCGGTGAGGTAATTGCTATTGTGGAGGAATTCCCGATGCCTGCCGGAACCAATGTGGTGATTACCGGTGATGCAAGCGAGGATGTTAAAAGCCTGGTCTCTGACCTGGAAAACAGCATAATCAGCGGGATGCTTTTTGTAATCTTCGTACTGGTTTTCTTCCTGGGAATTCGGAACGCACTGCTTGTGGGAACGGCGGTTCCACTTTCCATTCTTGTTGGATTTATCGTGTTAATCTCGCTTGGCTACTCGGCAAACTTTATCATTCTCTTTAGCCTTATTATCGCGCTTGGACTCCTCGTTGACAACTCGATTGTGGTGGTTGAAAATATTTACCGCTACAGAGAAATGGGGTACGAGCGATTCGAAGCAGCAAAACTGGCAACCGATGAAGTTGGCTATGCACTTATAGCGGCTACATCAACCCTTCTTGCAGCGTTTGTGCCCATGACCTTTTGGCCGGGTATCATTGGCCAGTTTATGGGATTTTTACCGCTTACGCTCATCATTGTGCTGCTCTGTTCGCTTTTTGTAGCCCTTGTATTGTACCCGGTTCTCACAGCCTATTTGGTTCGCCTGGATACGGATGAAAAGAAGCCAATGCCAACATTCTTTAAAGGACTTCTGATTGGTTCCGGGATTTTTTTGGCCATTGCAATTGGTATGGCGAACCTGACCACGCTGGTTGTAACACTCCTTACGATCGTGTTTTTCTTTGTCACGTACCGGTACATCGTTAAACCTGCATCCTTTGTATTTACCGAAAAAACCCTGCCCAGGATTTTAAAGTATTACAAGGTAATGCTTCGAACATTTCTGCAGCGCGACTATACGCTGAAATATGCCATGCTCAGGAACACGTTGGCTTTGGGCAGTATTACTCTGGCATTGCTGCTGGCAATTTTAGGAGTGCTGGTAGGTATCTTTTCGCCAGCATCACAAATCCTTTTCATTGTTGCCGGTTTCCTGGGAGCGGTTGGTGCGCTTTTCATTCTTGTGCACTTTTTCGAAGCGATGCTCAGGGGCGGAAAAATTTCTATCATTGTTGGTCTGTTGCTGGGTGCGCTGAATTCCGTGATTCTTCTGGTCATTTCAATCAGTAATCCGGTAAGCAGCACTGTATGGTTGGTGCTTCTTTCGATTCCCGCCTTACTGGTAATCGTAGGTGCTGCAGGGCTTCTTCGAAAATCAGACAAACCATTGATCATAACCGATAACCGGGCGTTACTGCTTAATTCGGTTATGGGTGCACTATTCTCCATTTTTGCAATGTTTGCACTTGCTCCAACAGGGGTTGAGTTTTTTCCTGAAACCGACCCTTCCCGCATCATCGTTGAGTTAGAAGGGCCTATAGGGATGAACGTGAATGCAAGCAATCAAATTGCTATGGATGTTCAGGAACGCCTCTACAGACTGATTGATGAAGATCCACGGGTGCGTGCAAATATTGAAAACATACAGGCAAACGTAGGTGTTTCAGGAGACCCGTTCTTTGGCGGAGGCGGGCAAAGCCCGGAACTGTCGCGCCTCACCGTGAACCTTGTCGATTTTGGAGATCGCGCAGAGCCGTCGGCCCGTACCATGACCAAAATCCGTGAAGTGGTTCGGGATATACCCGATGTAATCATCAATATAGAAGGCGAGCAGCAGGGTCCGCCAACCGGCGCCCCGGTTAATATTGAGGTATCGGGTGACGATTTTGATGAAATAGTGCGAATTACCAGAGAAATCACACAAAAGCTGGTTGAAGCCTCTACAACACAGTCGGTACCAGGACTTGTGGATGTGAGAAACAACATAAGCGGCGGTATTCCTGAATATCAAATTCTGGTTGATTATGAAAGAGCAAGCCGGTTTGGTTTGTCGATGTCCGACATCGCGCAGACCATCCGCATTGCTAATAACGGCCTTGAAGCCAGCAAATGGCGCGACGGCGAAGAAGAGTATGACATTGTAGTGAGGTTGCAGCCAGCTGACAGGCAGGATCTTGAAAGCCTGAGGAACCTTAACATCAGAACGCAGGCGGGAACCAGCGTACCGTTGGTTTCGGTTGCCGACTTCGAAGAAGGTACCGGTCTTGGGTCCATAACAAGACTGAATCTTCAGCGAACCGCAACCGTTGAAGGGCGTGCTGCGCCCGGCTTCAGTGGCCCGGAAGTATTGTCTAAGACGCAGGAGCTGCTCGCTGATTATGAGCAGAGCTTGCCGCCGGGATACACCATGAAGTACACAGGAGAAAGCGAGGAACAGGATGAAGCATTCGGATTTCTTACTACCGCACTTCTCGTAGGTTTTGCACTCATCTTCCTCGTGATGCTGGCCAAATTCAACAACATTATATCACCCTTCATCATTATCACAGCGGTAGGGCTCAGCCTGATTGGTGTACTTTTGGGGCTTATTTTGACACGTACACCTTTCGGATTGATGACGTTTATCGGCATCATTTCACTTGCGGGCATTGTTTGTGTGAACAATATTGTACTTCTCGACTATGTGAAACAGCTTACCGAAAAAGGGCTTCAGAAAAAGAATGCCATCATTGAGGCGGGCTTGATCAGATTCAGGCCTGTGATTTTAACGGCACTTACCACCATTCTCGGACTGGTACCTCTTACGTTTGGCATCAACATCGACTTTGTTGAGCTCTTTGCAAGCTTTGATCCACGGTTCCAGCTTGGGTCCGAGAGTACGGCATTCTGGGGGCCGATGGGCATTGCGATTATCAGCGGACTGACATTTGCGACTTTCCTCACTCTTGTTGTTGTTCCCGTTCTATATTCTGCATTCGATTCACTGGCAAAGAGAGTAGCCTCATTGAGGTAGTCCCATTAAAATGAAACCCGCGGCAATACAGGTTTTTCCCTGATTCGCTGCAGGTTTCTTGTTTAATTCAATACAGGCACGTTTATGTAATGTCCAGTAATGCTTTAGGTATTGATTAGGATAAGTCTGTAAAAATCAGGTTTAAATATAAACTTTAATATCGAGCGGGCCTTGTCCCGACTCCTCGGGATCGTTCTTTTGT
>PWWL01000366.1 GCA_003561515.1 Balneolaceae bacterium | reverse complement strand
GGTAATGCCTGAAGTGCAGAAACGCTTCACGATAGTTGCCTTGTCGCTCGTGGATGTCTGCAATGAGCTGGTGTGCATCTTTTATTCTTTCTCTGTAACGGGCAGATTCTGCCATCGAAAGACTCTTTGATGCATACCTGATTCCCATTTCATAGTCATTTCTTTCAAGAAAGAGCCTGCCCTTAAACAAGTTGGTTACGATGAGGTGGAGTTGATAATCATGATCGTTGAAATAATTCTCGGCTTTTATCAGGTAACCTAATGCTTCATCGAGTTCACCCAGGTTGCGAAGCGTATTTCCGATATTCAGAGTTGCGATCATGTGGGCAAGCGTATCCTGAGCCATTTCAAGCGAAAACTGATGTGCTTTTCGGAAGTACCCAAGCGCTTTCGAGTATTCGCCCTGACGCCTAAATGAAACACCAAGATTATTCATTGCCAAATACGTATCCTCGTTGAGGCCCAGCTTATTTTTCAGCTCTATACTCTTAAGCAAATACTCAGCAGATTTATCATAACTGGCTTGTTCAAGATGAACGAGTGCCATGTTGTTCAGAAGTGTTGCAACCCGCTCACGGTTTCCCAGTTCTTCCTCGAGTTTGATTGCCTCCAGGTAATGATAGAGCGCGAGTTCGTAGTCACCGAAATCGAGATACTTGCTGGCAACAGTGTTCAGAGCTCGTGCCTTTCCATCCGCATAACCAATCTCGGTCGCTATCATCAATGCCTCCCTGGCTGAATGAAAGGAAATGTCTGCATTTCGATCCATCATCTCAGATGCCACGCTGAGTAGCCTGTCAACAGCTTCAACAGTTTTTTCCACCGATATAAACATCTCCCTCTCCGTATCGTACATAAAATGCTGGCCTGTACCCTCTTGAAAATCCGCCGGTTGCTGCTGAGCGATTAAGAGCATGGGTATTAATCCGAAAATGAATATAAGTGAGAACGTTTTGAGCATGTTGATTCTGCTATTCTGAACTGGTTGTGTCTGTCACCACCTTTATCGGCACGGGTAAGCGTTTAATCCTATTTATTAAAATTTTCTAACATTTATCGCCGCAGATTACTCTCTTCATCATAGATCATTCTCATTCTTTATTACTCTTAACTTTCTGCCTCTCAGTAATCGGGTACGTTTAAAAAAATGTGCCGGCACCAAACCCGGGTTTTAAACAATTGAGGTAAGAATTGCTTGCGCATGCAGAAGATGATCCCGAATCGGTCGGCACAAGCGATATAACAACGAAGGTTTAATGCGTGACAAGAGTGGCACTATTCAAAAATTTCACTCTTCACCCTGCAAGTGATCCCTTTCGAAAACTCAGATATATCTGATCACTTCCCCGGTTGATGAACAAACAACAAGAGGGCTTTGCATAACCAGGGAATTTGTACAAATGCAAGGCCAGAGAAAGGTTCAAACCGCATCATATGGCCACATTTGAGGATTTCAACAAACCGATAACGCAGCCATTGGGCAATAGACCGGTTCTGCAAAATGAACAAACCGTCACTTTGCAAAGGTTAGTATTTTTTTGGATAAATTTAGAAGTGAGAATCCGCCAGACAGTTTGCAGTCAACAGAGTAAAACGTTCCCGCTAAACTCAGAAGCCTGAGGTTTTACGTACGTGAATCAGTGAAACCGGGCTCCATATTTTCAGAGCCTATCCGCCAAACATGTCGGCATAGTCGGCCATGGAAGCCTCGATCACTTTAAATGCTTCTTCACGCTTATACACTCTGTCTACATACACATCGGCTTCACTGCCGGGAACCAGTTTGTATGTTCCGAAATAGTGACGCAGCCGTTCAATCAATACGTCCGGCAGGTCGCTGATATCGCTTATATCCTTGTAATATCTGTCATTTTCGAGAACGGAGATTATTTTATCATCAGCCTCTCCCTGGTCAATCATGTGCAATCCGCCAATAACCCTTGCGTTCAGAATCACCTCTGCCCTGTCGATTGGGCGTTCACTCATCACGCAAATGTCCAGGGGATCGCCATCTCCTTTGTCGGTTTTTGGGGAGAGTTTACCTATTCTGTCACCGCAGTACGTTCGCGGAATAAACCCATAAAGAGAGGGCGGCATGGATGAACTGCGCTGCGGGCGATCGACCCGCATGTAGCCGGTAAGCTTATCTACTTCATATTTTATGGCATCGAAGGAAGTTACTTCAACAAAGGCACTCACCACTTTGGGTGCGTCTGCTCCAACCTCCAGCCCGTGCCAAGGGTGGGGTCGCCAACGGTAAAAAGGATTCGGAAATTTCACTTATCTGTTCTTGTGTTATGTTAGTTATCCTACATTTATTGAGATGAATCAGTTCATTACTGCATTCAGCTTTTCAAGGTTATCTTCGACACGGAGGGCTTTAATTACTCCCCCGATGTCTCCTTTTATGATATCATCAAGATTGTAGAGGGTGAGGTTAATTCTGTGATCGGTAAGCCTGCCCTGTGGAAAATTATACGTTCTGATTTTTGCACTTCGATCGCCGGTAGATACCTGGCATTTTCGTTCTGCGGCCCGTTCCGACCTGATTTTTTCCATCTCCATATCGTAGAGTTTGGTTTTAAGCATCACCATCGCTTTTTCCTTATTCTGGTGCTGCGATCGTTCCTGCTGGCACTCCACTACCACGCCGGATGGTTCGTGTGTGAGGCGAATGGCTGAGTCGGTTTTGTTTACATGCTGGCCTCCCGCTCCGCTCGATCTGAAAGTATCCACACGCACGTCTTTCATGTCGATTTGGATATTCACATCATCATTCACCTCTGGCAGAACAGCTACGGTTGCGGCCGACGTATGTACCCTGCCCTGCGATTCTGTTTCGGGAACACGCTGCACCCGGTGCACCCCGCTCTCATACTTCATCTTGCCAAAAACTTCATTGCCCGAAAGTTCGAAAACAATCTCTTTGAATCCGCCTTTTTCACTGTCGGTGACCGATAAAACGCTCATGCCCCATTTTTGTGAATCGGCATACCTGCGGTACATATCAAATAAATCTCCGGCAAAAAGCGCTGCCTCGTCGACGCCCGTGCCCGCGCGTATTTCGACGATGCAGTTCTTAGAGTCGTCAGGGTCTTTGGGTATCAGTTTAAACTTGATTTCTTCTTCGAGCTGCTTTAGTTCATCCTTAAGCTCTTTGTTCTCCTCGCGGGCCATGTCCGTTATTTCGGGATCTTCGTTGGCTTCGATGAGCTCGGTATTTCCATCGAGCAGATGATTGATCTGCTGAAGTCGGTCAAAATCCTCAACAAGTTCTTTAAGCTGAGTGTGTTCTTTGGTAAGCTCGGCGTACTCACTGGGACGGTCGTATATGGAAGGATCGGCCATCGCCTGGTTCAGTTCATCGTAACGCTGTTTTATCTGCCGAAGTTTTTCTTCTAAATCCATTCATCAGTTCTGTTTCAGAGGTCAAAGATATTGAATTATCAGGAGCAAACGAATACTCAATTCAATTGAACATGTTTCGGCAATCTGAAAGTTTTAGCATTTCGCTAACGGATTTAGGATTTTCAGAAAGTTCACACTCTCATACAATCACCCTATCCAGAATCCGATTTTTCATGAGCGATCCAAACATACTGAATATTGCCATCGGCCAGATTTCTCCTGTTTGGCTTAACAAAGCGGCCACACTTGATAAAATCCTGAAATCCGTTCAAGAAGCCGGTACATTGGGTTGCGAAATGATTGCATTTGGAGAAGCCATTCTTCCGGGTTATCCGCACTGGCTTGCCAACACGAATGCCACTGAATGGAACTCCAAAATTCAAAAAGAACTGCATGCGCACTATGCCAGGAACGCAGTTGATTTGGGCCGCAACGAGATAAAGCCTGTTCAAAAGCTGGCTGCCAAACACGGGATTGCTGTTTACCTCGGCCTTATCGAAAAAAGCCGGGACCACGGGCAGAGTCTATTTTGCTCCCTCGTGTACATTAACCGGGACGGAGAGATCTGTTCAGTGCACAGAAAACTCCAGCCAACATATGATGAAAGGCTGGCCTGGAGCCAGGGTGACGGCAATGGACTTCAGGTGCATCCACTAAAGGCCTTTACCGTGGGCGGACTAAACTGCTGGGAAAACTGGATGCCCCTGCCGCGGGCAGCACTCTACGGGCAGGGAGAAAACCTTCATGTTGCCGTTTGGCCGGGCAGTATCAGGAATACAAAGGATATCACCCGCTTCATGGCCCTTGAGGGACGATCGTTTGTGATTTCTGCATCCGCACTTATGAAGCGTGAAGATTTCCCCGACAATACACCTCATCTCGACCTGATTCTGGAAAAAGCCCCGGGTGTACTTACCGACGGCGGCTCCTGCATTGCCGGCCCCGACGGAGAATGGATTGTAGAGCCGGTAGTTGATGAAGAGCTGATCATAACGGCCTCGCTGGACTTTAACCGTGTTCTTGAGGAAAGGCAAAACTTTGATGCGGCAGGGCACTATTCACGGCCGGATGTGACACAGCTGAAGGTGAACAGGGAAAGGCAAACAACCTTGCAATTTGATGAATAGGCCTTCAAGCCACCCTCACCCAGTTTGTAAATCCCCTTAAAATCCCATTAAACCCTTTAAATGAGGAAACACCTGTGAACACATGGCGTTTGTACTGGCGGTACGCACCCGCAAAATGCACCGTGCGTCAATACTGTCAATTACAAACTCAATGAGAATCATGTTTAAATATTTTACAGCCTTTATTTTGGCTATGGCGCTTATGGCGTGCCAGTCTGATCAGGGCGACCCAATGACACAGCAATCACCACAAGATCAACAGACTCCTATGGATGAGCAATTTCAGCCACAGCAGCCCACAGCCACAGCTGATGTTACCGATGAAGAGCTGAATCAATTTATCCAGGTTTCTTCAGCCGTACAGAGCGTACAGATGGAGGCGCAAATGCAGATGGTTGCCATTGTCGAAGATGAGGGCCTCGAAGTGGATATGTATAATCAGATCGCCGAGGCAAGATTCACCGGCCGGGATGAAGCTGAACTTGAAGTCAGTTCCGAAGATATGGAGAAGTTTGACCGCGCGGCTGACGCCATTTCAGAAATTGAGCTTGAAGTGGAGTCGGAAATGACTGAAGCAATTGAAGCCGAAGGAATGCAGCGTGAACGGTTTATGGAAATAAATATGGCATTGCAGCAAGATCCGGCACTGCAGCAGCGCATTCAGCAGAAAATGATGGAGCACCAGCTCGATCAACAGGAAGGAATGCCTGAACCGGAAACGTACTAAAATAATCTTTTATCACCTGTACTCAGGTTTTTCAACACCTTCGAAAAACCGGGTATTAGATTAATTCGAGTATATAAAAGCCTGTATCGTTTCGCTTTGAATGGTACAGGTTTTTTTTATGTCTATCCCGAAAACTTCACAGAGGTGCTGTATAAAGCCATTTTCATTTAACTAACCGTTCGATTATTAACGTCAGGTCAGATATATTTGGTGAACCAATATCATCTTAAACGCACCTGAACGGTTATGTC
>PWWL01000124.1 GCA_003561515.1 Balneolaceae bacterium | reverse complement strand
CCCTTCAGATAACAAAATAGGGAGTCTCCGATCTTGGCTACTCTCCACTCTCTTGCATCCCGAATGAACTCCTGAAAGATCGCACAGCCCCAAATCCGATCACTTGGGTGATGTCCTTCAACATGAAACCCTTTCCGAAATGCTTTCTTAGTAAGTGTAATCGCTCGTGACTGTGTCCGCACAACTTCAATACCCCGGGCGCAATCTCCAAAGTCGGGCTTAAATACTATCGGCAAAATTGTGTTTCTTGCAAATGATACCGCTTCTTCATAGTCGTAAAAAACCCATGTTTTTGGAGCGTTAATGCTATGAGCAGCCATCCAATAGCTCATTCTGCGCTTACTTTCCCACGGCCAGATTTCATCAAATCGGGGATATACCTTAAGGCCGAGTTCCTTTTCCATCACCCTGATTCTTTCATCAATCATCTGTTTCCATGAAGCATGATAAGGGTTTGGCCAGGTAAAAAAAAGTTCACATTCTCTTTTTTTAACCTTATTTATCCAATCACTACACATTATATCCACTACTTTATACCTTAAATTTAAATCTATGGCCGCCTGTATATATTGATCGTGCAAGCCCATAAAATCACCCAAGATTCCAATAACTGGAAATTTAGAATCAGGAATATATGATGACAACAAACCATCTTTGCTCTTTTTAATGCGCTTAAGCATTACCTGCGGAGAATGCCTCCAAATACTTTCAGCAATTTTTAAACGAATTTTTTTATATAGATTTTTCATTAAATTTATAACCAATTCTGTCTTTCAGAGTACTGCAGTTAAATTACGAATATCTCAGAAGGAAATTTGCTATAAAAATTAAATTTAAAAAATTTGAATTGCCAACTTGTTCCAGTTTGGGAATAATTTAAATCTCTAACTATTTTTAATGCAGGAATATTATCAGATCTTATGTGGGAAGTTATTTTTTTTATACCATTATTTTTTAAAATTTCCATTGATTTTAAATGCAAGTATTTACCCAATCCATACCTTCTATATTGAGGATCGACATAAAAAGAATAAGTAAAAGCTATACCATCCTTTAACTCAAATGCTTTATAAAAATTCTTAATATAAACATTTTTTATTCCTATTTTTCTATATCCAATTATATTATCATTTAATTTAAGAAAAAAAATAAAATGATTATTTTCCGAAGCAATTTTTCTTTCGTACAATTCATTCATACGAGGATTGCCCTGGTATATATTTTTATCAATCCAGGCATGGACATCTTCACCAGAATCAAATCCAAAAGTACATTTAATTTTAGGGGGATGGATTGTAAAAGGAAGTGACAGGTCTCTTTCATTCCATATATGTTTTTTATAATAAATATTTTCTGAAAGATAACCGTTTATTTTCTTTGACACTCCTTTAACACCTTGCCCTTTAAAGGCAGAGTTCATCTTTTGCACGATACTTTTATCAGTAGCCATTTCAATCCTCCTGGAAATCAAAATCTTAGTTAAACCTTCTTGTTCAACAATCCACCATAAATCCCTCTATATTCCTGAAAAAGAACAGACCAGTCTCTCTTTTCAATCATATCTTTTCTGGCCTGAAAACCTATTTTCTGACATTGCTCTTGATGGACTGCCAGATGAATTAATTTCTCGGCAAGATCATTTACATCCCCAGCCTTAAAAATAACACCATTTTGACCATCAATGACCAGTTCCCTGAGCCCCCCAACATCGCTGACCAATACTGCTTTTTCCATGGCCATAGCTTCAAGGGGCTTTAAGGGAGTGACAAGCTCGGTAATGCGCTTGCTGATCCGGGGATATACAAGAATATCCATGATTGAGTAGTAATCCTGAACATCTTCATGCGGAACGCGTCCGGTAAAGATAACCGTATCGCCGTCAACACCCATTTTTTCTGTCAGGGCTTTCAGGTTTTGATTTTCAACCCCATCCCCAACAATAAGCAGGACTGTATCACTTATTTTTTTATTTACAAGGGGCATACTTTTAATAAGACCTGCCAAGCCCTCAAAAGTGAAAAAAGACCCGATAAATCCGATTACGATCTTTTCCTGAGTCTGATATTTTTCAATGAGCGCCTTGGATTTCTCCCTTGGAACAAAAAAATCTGGGTCTACTCCATTTGGAACTACTGAAACCTTTTGCTTTGGAGCACGTCTAACAATTTCATGCCTGAGCCCTTCACATATACAGACCACAGTATCAGCCTGTTCAAAAAGCTTTTGCTCAATTTTGCTGCTTATTTTGTATTTTACAGAATTTTCCGTGAATCTTTTGCGATCGACAGCTGCGTCCTCCCAAAAAGCTCTTACTTCATAAACCATGGGAATATCGAAGCGCCTGGCAACTTTTAAGGCAGGCAATCCGCACAATGATGGAGAATGAGCATGAATGATATCCACATTATTGGTCGTAACCAGCTTTTCAATCATTTTTTCAGCCTGCCGCATCATAATCTGTTCTTTGACAAAAGGCACTTTGTGTAAAATCTTTTCAAATGATTTTGGCTTAACATATGACCTGTGGTATTCAATATCGTTAATCCGCTCAAAGGAGATTTCCCTGTCATACTTGGGTGTAGTCATGACAATGGGCCTGAGTCTCACCTTTGACTGAAATTCAACAATGTATTTGCTTCGAATGCTATATCCGCTCAGATTGGGTATTGACCGATCCAGAATATGCAGTACCCTTGTTCCAGTCAAATCAGAACCCTTGGTCATATATAAAAATCCTCGCTTTTCAATTTGTTTTGATAAATTGTCACCATACAATGTTGATCTGTTTCTTTTTGTTTCCAGAACTATCCAAAAAACCGGAAAAGAACTGTATTAAATACGAATACCAATATAGTTGCAATAATCCTGAGAACATTTGTATCTAAAATCGGTCATAGCCTTCATTCTTTTGAATTTATTGTCAGGCTGCTGATACTCTATGATCAAGTTTTTTTCCGTCATTCCGGCGGAGGCCGGAATCCAGAGGAGCACCGGAAACCGATGGATAGCAATGAAAAGCTTCACTTCGCGCCCGGGTCTCCGCTTCGCTGCGTCCGGAATGACGACTTTTACAGGTATCGGGTCCAAAAAACTTGATCATCGAGTCATAAGATACTGTGCCCAATTGAATCATCCAACCTTTTTCCAGGTCCTGGCTGTGTTTCCCGACAAAAAATAAAAAGTTCCTATTAGAGCTGCATAATTCATTTTTATAAAAAAATAGAGGAGTTTTACGTGACCCTTTTCCCTGATATCAGGAATCAACCACGCAGAAAAAGCTATGGTGTAAAAAAACATTTGGGCTAAAAGAGTAAGCATGAATAAATGCTCAATTATAAAAAAATTGCTGATGAGCAGGTAAATCATGAAAAAGGGAACCATCAGACGATATATCTTATGGGAAAGAAAGTTCCACCAGATTTTATTCTTAAATGGGAGTACTATGCTAGGCTTTATTTTAAGTAGCTGCCAATTGCCAGCCAATGTTCGGATTTTACGGGTCATCTCCGAGTGTATATCCTTTGAAACCGAATCATAGGCAATGGCACAAGGATCAAAAATACACCTATACCCCTGCATGACAATATTCATCGGAGTCAGAACATCATCCAGAATGGTTTCATTTGGAATATCCTCATAAAGCTCCTTTTTGACGGCATATATGGCCCCTGTGGCTCCAGCAACGGAACCGCATTTACTTTCCAGTTTGCGAATCATTTTTTCATAATGCCAGTATGCGCCCATCTCTTTTTGGATGGTGCTGTCACAGCTTTCATAAAAAATCAGTTCGCCGCTGACACAACCAATCTCAGGATCATTAAAATTTGCCACCAGCTCAGATAGTGCCCTTTTGTTGAAACGCTGCCTGCTGTCAGCAAAAACCACGATATCACCCCTTGACTCATGAGCGCCTTTATTAAGAGCAAAAGGCTTTCCCTTTGAAGGAAAATAAGCAACGAGTTTCACACTTTTGTTCTTTTTTGAAATCCTTTCTACAATTTCATTGGTACTATCAATCGAACCATCAGATACCACAATGATTTCATATAAGGTATCAGGATAGTCGGTTTCGAAAAGATTAATGATACGACCTTCAATATTATTTTCTTCGTTTTTGGCTGCGATGACTACTGAGACAAAGGGCAGTTTGGCGTTATACTTTTTATAAATGGGCCTCGGAAGTACCTTGGACCTGATAAATAGTAATACCGGGTATCCTAGATAAGTGTAAAAAATGAATATAAGGGATAAGATGAATAATGTTTTCATTTTCTCACCATAGATTTACAGAACCCTCACGGTTCATTGAATTATAATCTGGTATGAAAACTTCAATTCCAATAAATTTCCCTACACATTTACCTCATTTATCAATGCATTCATCTGGGCCATTCTCGCACTTGGATTTTGAAAGATTCCCATTATTCAAGAAGTAAAAGCTCAATAGCACCAATAGGGTAATTATTTTCGAACCCAGCTACGTCCCGGACAATAATCTTATAAAAAGAGTCGTTGATATTCTCTCCCGGAGAAAGCCGAAGGAAGTCCCCATAGTTTTCGTAGCTATTGCCGATTGAAGTAAGGCCCATAGCTGCTGTTCCTGCTTCCCTAATCAAGGCTACAATAACTCCCTTGCTGCCAGGAGCACCGACAAAGGTATTATTATAAAGTCTGAGGTATTGCTTCAATCCGACATATTTATTGACGTTTATCACTTCGATCATTTTAGACAGTCCCAATCCATTGTGTCGAATCCCTGAGATTTGAGAATTACGGATTATCATGCGTTGTTCAAATTCCACGCCATCAGTCATATCCGCTTTGGGAGTAAGCATTAAAAAAGGAAACGATCCCATCTCTCCGAAGGTACAGTTGTCAATAGTCATGAGCTGTGCCCGGTTGGTGATATGCTGGCCGGATAAAGCGTTTTCAAAAACAGTATCTCTAAATGTAATAGAGCCGCCATGGATATAGGCGTTATGCCTGCCGGTAATTTGATCCGGATATCCATTGCCGTGCAAGTAGCAATTCTCAACGAGTGTATTTAAGCCGGTTGAATTAAAGCCATCGTCGCAATCTGTGATTTCAACATTACGAAGAATAAAATTGAGAGGCTGTGTGCCATCGTCGGCGGGTTCCCTCACAGTCCCCTTAGGACCGTTGTAAATACCCGCACTGGCAGCCGCACCCGATCTTCTTGCCCCCTTTACGACTAAATCTTGCATAACAACGTAGTTGCCTTGATTCACTATCGCATACCACGATAACCATTCTTCCGGTTCTTCCGGTTTGACAGTTCCCGGCCACAGTTCGACATCTTTTCCAGTGTAGTCAAATACGGGCCGGTTATTAGGATCAACCCCTTTTATCGTGATAGGATTTTGAGCTGTTCCGTGATTCTGGATATAAAGCCGAACTTGATAGGTTCCCGGTTGGATCAGCACAGTATCTCCAGCTTGCGCGCTCTCAATAGCTGTGATAATCTCTTGATCTGTCATGGTAGTGTCTATCGTGATATCCGCAGCGAAAGCTGTGGCGCTCCACAATAAACACGACATTAAAACGATTATT
>PWWL01000347.1 GCA_003561515.1 Balneolaceae bacterium | reverse complement strand
TCACCTTCCCAGTGCGTGAGGCGATGGAATTCATCATGTGAATGCAGATCATCAGCAGAGTGACTATGCTCATTACCGCTGCAAGCTGCCAGGCCTGTAATCAGTAAAGCGGTGACCAGCATTGCAATTTTATGTAAGCTCATAGAGAGATGTCATTAAGGGGTTATAAACTCTCGCCCGGTCATTGCTTCGAGTTCCAGAATCATGCTGTAATACCCGGAAAGCCGGCTGTACTTGGTTTGATAAGCATCGGCCATCAGCCCGAGGCTGTTCAGAAAATCGTTTATCGAAATGGCTCCATCCCTGTAAGAGATCAGCAGGCGGTCCATGAACTGATCCGGATTATTCAGATACTCCGGGGCCTGATCCAGCTTCTCTTCATATGCGCGAAGTGCTGCCATCAGCTGCAGGGTGTTCTGATTGCGCTCGAGTTGAGCCAGGGTCAGTTCCATTTGTTCAATAGTTTCGAGTGCGCGTGCCTGCAGTATGGCATCCCTGTTTGAATTGAGCAGCGGAATGGGAAACGCAATGCCTACCAAAAATCCATGCCAGCTGGAGTTTAGCTGTTTATACCCGGCCGACAGTTCCACGGAAGGCAGACGGCTGCTCTGAGCAAAAGCCGTTTCGAGGGAGGCCGACTGTACAGCCTGTCTTTCGGCGCGGGCCTGTGGTGAATCATCCAGCAAAGCGATTACATCAGCACTGTTGGGCAGGCTGATCCGCAAACCGGTAAAATCGCCGCTGAAACGCACCTCCGTTTCGGTATCAAAACCCATGCGGTTTTTCCAGAGGGCGATCAGGCGGTTGGTCTCCAGCTGTTTCTCTTCAATCCTCGCCTGCAGAGTGTACCGGCTCATCTGCAGAAGCTGGTCGTCGAGCCCGGCGGTTTCGCCCTCATCAGCCCTGCGGAGTGAAGCTTCAGAAAGCTGATCGATGTTGCCCTTGAGAATGTCCAGGCGCTCAATTTCGTGCTTGTTCAGCAAAATCCGGATAAATCCAAGGCGGGTAGCTGCCATCCATTCTGCGCGGCTGTTCTCCATTTCAAACTCAGCCTGCATAATACGGCTATCGCGCCGTTCCCTCAGGTTGCGGTAGTGCCCGGGCAGGCGTATCTCTTTTTGAAGGTAGAGGTAGTGTTCGTATTCGGTATCGAAACCGGAATCAAGGAATTCCAAATCGTAGGCAATCGATGGATTTAACCGTGCTGCGGCCGCCTGTTCACCCCGTACCGAGTATGTGAGACGGTTATCAAACTGCTGCCACTGTGGGCTGTACTGCTCGGAAAGCTGCCTTATTTTGTTGATGTCGACCTCAACAACCTGTGCGGGAGAAGTTGTGGCGCAAAGGCCTAAAATGAAAAGTGAGGAAAGCACGGCCACACATTTTGTGCTCAATGAGGAAGCATCATTCATATACACTTGAAAAATGGTATCTTTAACAGCTGAATATGTACAGTGGAAACAAGTTGCAGGTCAGTGATGAAATTTGCCAGCGTTCAGTAAAATTATCTCTGTTCCTTATTCAGTAATATAGAGCAGTGTAACGGCAAAAGCTATTTGAACGATGTTCAAAGCCACACGGCGCAGGGTGATTAACAATATTTAAAACTCAGTCGATTCTGTATAAAAGCCAATGTCCTGAACCTGAAATGGTAAATTGTAATCTTCAGCCCGAGGCAACCGCTGATATATAGCAAGCTGTAAGTACAAAAGTATGGCAAAAGCTGATCCCATAAAACGCGCCCTTCTTATCAGCCTGGTTGTAGCATCAATCAGCCTCTCGGTGAAAATTGCGGCATTTATTGTTACCGATTCCACGGCGGCCCTTTCGGATGCGGCCGAATCGGTTGTGCACCTGTTTGCCGTCATGTTTGTGGTGTATGGGTATTACCTGAGCCGCAAGCCGGCCGACGACGATCATCACTATGGCCATGAGCGAATTGAGTTTTTGTCGGTGGGAGCCGAAGGGGCTATCATCATTGTTGCAGGCATCACCATTCTCTATCATGCCGCGGAAAGCGCCATTACCGGTATCGAAATACAGAATATGGGCACCGGCATCTGGCTGCTTGTAATTGCGGCGCTGATCAATTTTGTGCTGGGTAACTATGTGCTTCGGGTGGGGCGCAAGCACAACAACATGATCGCCATCAGCAATGGCAAGCACACGCTTACCGACGTCTGGACCTCCGGTGGGGTGGTAACTGCGCTGGTGATTATTCACTACACCGGATGGATGTTTATCGACGTGGTAGTGAGTATTCTGATAGCCGGCTACATCATGTTTGAGGCGTACAAGCTTCTGCGTTTCTCCGTTCGGGGAATTATGGACACCCGCTCTTCTTTGGTTGATGAAGCCCTGAAAAAAATTCTTAACGAGCAGAGACCTTCCCGCATCAAGGATTGGCATCATCTGCGGCATCGGTCTTCAGGAAGTACCACCTGGGTGGAACTACACCTGGTATTTGAGGATCACATTTCCCTGAAAGATGCACACGATGACGCCACCCTGCTCGAGCGCCGGATGATCGATGCCCTAAACACCGATGCCGTTATTACGCTGCACCTCGAACCTTTCGATGCCCACGACGAGTCGCACACCATTCTCGAGGGCGCCAACAAGCAGAAAGGCCTTGATGAGTTTGCGTGAGGTTCGGATCGCTGTAACTATTTTAATCCGGGACAGCAGATTCTTTAGATTTTACCCGGTTTCTTTCGAGGGTGTCCCGATTAAGTCGTTGGAGAACTTTTTCTTGCTGCCCGCACTGCAGACCGGTACATTCCATCGTTAATCAACGATGAATAATCTGGCTTATGAAACCCGCAGACATTTCAATCAACGACAAATCTATTCAGCGATCTGCCGAAATCGCCAAAGCGCTCGGGCACCCCGCCCGCATAGCTATTCTGAAAATCCTGGCGCAGCGAACCACCTGCTTTTGCGGGGATATCACCGAGATTCTTCCGCTGGCACAGTCTACGGTCTCACAGCATTTGAAAGCGCTCAAAACCGCTGGACTGATTACCGGCACCGTGGAAGGGGTAAAAACCTGCTACTGCCTCAATCCGGAGGGAATCCGTGAGCTTCAATCTGTACTCTCAGAATTATCAACCGAACTCATAAAAACCTGCTGCTAATATGAAAATTGCACTCTTTAGCGACATCCATGCAAATATTGATGCCTTAATACCGGTGTTGAAAGATATTGATCAAAGAAAACCGGACGCTGTTTATTGCCTGGGGGATTTGGTTGGCTATGCACCCTATCCCAACGAAGTGGTTGAACTGATTCGCTCGAAAGGAATTCCGGTCATTGCCGGGAATTACGATCAGGGCGTGGGGCTTTCCAGCGACGACTGCGGCTGCGCGTACAAAACGCCTGAGGATGAGGCAAGAGGTGTTGACTCAATCACATATACCAACCGGGTGATTAGTTCCGGGAACCGGGCCTACTTACGCTCACTCCCGGCACATCTCCGACTTGAGTTCGGGGTGAACGGCAATCCCTGGAACTTCCTGATGGTGCACGGGAGCCCGCGAAAAATCAATGAGTACCTGTTTGAAGATCGCGCCGAAAAAAGCATGCTTAGAATGATGCAAAAGGCCGATTGCCACGTGATGGCGTTCGGGCACACGCATAAGCCGTATCACAAAGCGATGGAGGATGAAAACGGCGGGATCCGCCACGCCATCAATATCGGTTCGGTGGGTAAACCGAAAGACGGCGATCCGCGCGCATGCTACGCCATGCTGGAGTGGGAGGGAGACCTGGACCTGACCGATAAAAACGGTCTGAATGTTGAGTTCATCCGGGTGGAGTATGATGTGGAAAAAGCGGCCAAAGCGGTTGAGGAGAGTCCGCTGCCAAGTGAGTTTGCCGATATGCTTCGCAACGGGGGATAAAAATTAAATCATAAGAGCAACTGAGTTGGAATCCGGCTTTATTAATCGTAATATTACGATAAAATCAAAAACACAGAACACCTATTCAATGAAAGCAACGATAGAAATTTACGACCCGGCCATGTGCTGCAGTACCGGCGTTTGTGGAACCGATGTGGACGATACACTCGCCGATTTCGCCGGCGACCTGAAATGGCTGAAAAGCAAAGGAATTGAAGTGAAGCGTTTTAATCTCGGGCAGGAGCCTGAAGCGTTCAAGAGCAACCCACATGTACTGGCTAGGCTGCAGAAAGAAGGCTCCGGCGTTCTGCCGGTCATCATGGTTAACAGTGAGGTGGCCTCCGAGGGCGGATATCCCGGACGAGAACATCTTTGTGAATGGCTTGGAATCACAACAAATGGCGAGCAGGATCAACATTCTGAGTCCGTTCATGCTGAACTGCTGCACAATCTTCAGGAATCGGTTTTAACCGGAAACACCAGTGCTATGGCCGCCTTCTTCAAAACCGGAGAGGAAGCCGGAATTGATCTTCAGGCTTTGGTCGGAGCGATGCAAAACGGACTGAATGAACGTCAGGGGATCACACAGCAAGTGGTGGCGAAAGCAAATGAGCTGCTCGGCGTTCAGCAAAACGGATGCACTCCCGGCGGCGGATGCTGTTAACAGACGATTTGAAAACCAATCACATTCAGAGAGACAGCCATGAACATTTCAGACGCGACGCCCTTCATCTTTTTCACCGGAAAAGGCGGGGTAGGTAAAACATCCCTTGCAAGCGCAACCGCCATCAGGCTGGCCGACAGTGGTAAATCCGTGCTGTTGATCTGCACCGATCCGGCTTCCAACCTGAAGGATGTGCTTGAAACGGAGGTGACGGAGAAAGTTGCCCCGGTAAATGGCGTACCCAACCTGCACGTGGTGAATATCGATCCGGAAAAATCGGCCGAGGCGTACCGGCAGCGGGTTGTTTCGCCGCTTGAGGATATCCTGCCGCAGCATGAAATTGATCGCATCCGCGAAGAGCTTTCCGGAGCCTGTACCACCGAAATTGCGGCATTTGATGAATTTGCCCGCTATCTCGCGGGCGATGGCGATCACTCTCCGTATGATGTCATCATTTTCGATACGGCGCCTACCGGACACACCCTCCGCCTGCTTGAGCTGCCGGCTGCATGGAGTGAGTTTATTGATGAAAACCCGGACGGAGCCTCCTGTCTTGGCCCCTCATCTGCGCTGAAGACCAACCAGGTTCGGTATCAAAAAGTGGTGGGTCGGCTAAAAGATGCGAACACAACCACCATCTACCTGGTCACACGTCCCGAAAAAACGGCTCTGCGCGAAGCCGATCGTTCCGGAAAGGAACTGCTGGAGATGGGCCTGGCCAACCAGGAGCTGCTCATAAACGGACTGTTTGAACCGATTGACGAATCCGATCCGTTTGCCGTGAAGCTGGCAGAGCAGATGAAACTGACACTGGAAGAGATGCCGGAACGCCTGCAGAAGCTGAAGCATCACACCTTCCCGCTTCGCCCGTGGAATCTTCTTGGCATTAATAAACTAAGGCAGGTTTTTGAACCGCTTGATCGAACCGAGGCGGAGCGTGAAAGCAAAGAGATTACCATTGATGACACGGTTATGGAACTGCCGGACCTGGATCAGCTGGTGGATGATCTTTC
>PWWL01000263.1 GCA_003561515.1 Balneolaceae bacterium | reverse complement strand
GCCAAGACATGGTATGTCTGCCAGGCTCCATCTCACTGAACCTGCCGTTTTTTTGATTTGGCATTTTGAAATACTTGATGTCGATCAGACATACCATGTCTCGATCGGGTCCAATGGTGAAGCCAAGACATGGTATGTCTGTTAGGTCTCATCTCGCTGTACCTGCCGTGTTTGAGATTTTGTTTTTTTGAAATGTCCGATGTCGATCAGACATACCATGTCTCGATCGGGTCCAATGGTGAAGCCAAGACCGTACTATTAGGCTAACTGCTGTTATAAAAAAAGGAGCTTATCTTCTGATTTATCGAAACCGTTAATTCTTCTAAATCAAAAAGGATAAGCTCCATGAATAGATTATTAAAGTTATCGCAAAACGAAACTACTTCCAAGGTGCCCGTATTTGTTGACATCTCGAAAGATCATTTGGATTACACAATTGGCTTGGACGCTCAGTCAAGCCGGAACGAAGCCGGTCGAATTTCGTATCGGCTGCAAGATGTTTCCCAGTGGATCGAAACCTTGGTATCTGCACACAACCTGGATGGTCCGGGTCAGCTGGAATTTGTTTGTGAGCCAACCGGTGGGCTGCAGCATAAACTGATTCTGTTGTGCAAAAAGCATGGAAGCAGCCTACGCTTTGTCGATAGTGAGCGCATGTACAATGCGCGGATGATCACCTATGGGAACGCGGAAAAAACAGATTCCAAAGATCCCGGGGCCATGCGTAATCTGTATTTACTGGGAAAATCAAGGTCATCTGAATCTGTAGGCGTGTTGCGGGAAACGGTGCGTGCGCTGAGTCGTGAGTATGAAGATGTAAGCCAACAGGCTATTGGCTGCCGTAACCGCATTCATCAGTTGATTGGATACGTTTTTCCAGACTATTGTAAACCCACCGGGTTTACGTTTTCCCGCAGTGGACAGGCTCTGGCCAAAGAGTTTGGATTTTGTCCCCAAAGGATTGTTGAGGTAGAGTATGCAGATTTTCGCCGGCGTCTGCAAACCCATGTCAAGGGGATTCGCCATCATACCACCGAAGAGTTGTGGCAGCAGGCCCAACGCTCGGTTGAGCTAACCGATGCCGAGTTTGCCGATCCGCGAAGTGAGTATCTCGATCATCTCTACAAGCAGTGGATCGGTTTGGAAGAACGCAAAAAGCACTTAAAAACGCAGCTAAAGGCCTACGGTGAGCTGTTTACCCAGCAGGGATGGCTTCCCAGGCACCTTCCCCCATCGGTTTCCCAGTGGATGCTTGTACGCGTGGTGGCCGAGAGCGGACCGTTTACCAATTTTGATCACATTCGCCAGCTATGGGCTTTTTTGGGATTGAAGCTGGCCTGCCGGCAAAGCGGCACGTTTAAAGGAAAAATTAAGATCACCAAAAAAGGATCCCCCCTGGCCAGGAAACTACTTTACCAGATCTGTCTGTCGCTGGTAAAATCCAATGGATGCATGTATGATATCTATCGAAAACAAAACCCAAATCCAAAACAGAAGAACAACGGCCAGGGAATCCGTGCCATTAACGTGGTGATGCGTAAACTGGTAAAGGTGTTGCTTGCCATGCATCGATCCGGACAAGAGTTTGATGCTCAGCGCCTTGGGTGCTGTCAAAGTCAATATCGCCCTAAACAAACCGGTTGAGCATTCTTGAGACTAAACCATATACAGATACGGGCCTGGGCAAAGATGTCCGATCAGCCATGTACGTCGGTTGGAAGTTCACAGACACGACCTGCAGACCATTGACACTTTGACCGGGTCACTTCTGTCCTGAAAGACCTATTATGTACGATTGACGGTTACCGGCCACCGGAACACGTCCACAAGATTGGTACGATTGTCCACAGGCAGAATCCGTATCCCGTATAACCACTAAATTAGAAGATTTGATCTCTAAAACTTGACTTTAGCCTACAGGTACATGGTATGTCTGTCAGGTCTCATCTCGCTGTACCTGCTGTGTTTTAGGTTTTGTTTTTTTGAAATGTCCGATGTGGATCAGACATACCATGTCTCGATCGGGTCCAATGGTGAAGCCAAGGCATGGTATGTCCGTCAGGTCTCATCTCGCTGTACCTGCTGTGTTTTAGGTTTTGTTTTTTTGAAATGTCCGATGTGGATCAGACATACCATGTCTCAATCAGTGGGCAATGGTGAAGCCAAGACATAGTATGTCTGTCAGGTCTCATCTCATTGTACCTGCCGTGTTTTAGATTTTGGCTTTTTAATGTCCGATGTGGATCAGACATACCATGTCTCAATCAGTGGGCAATGGTGAAGCCAAGACATGGTATGTCTGTCAGGTCTCATCTCATTGTACCTGCCGTGTTTGAGATTTTGGCTTTTTAATGTCCGATGTGGATCAGACATACCATGTCTCTGTGTTGGCTATCCAAACAGAAATTCATTAAAAAACTAAGGTTATCGTTGCCGGGCAACCCGTTGTTAACTACATTCAGGGATTGGTAAATGCAGTTAAAACAAAAGACAGAGAACAAGATGAAGACAATGATGAAGAATATAATAGGGATACTGTTACTGCCGGGGACCATTCTCGTTGCCGTTTCCTGCACGGCCGAAAGCGGGCGTGAGGCTGAAAACCTGGATGCACCCGTTTCACTTGAAAGGGTAAACAGCTGGAGTATTCATGCTCCGGAACTGATTCCCAACGCCGTGGATTTCGGTGCCCTTCAGGATTACAGCCTTGTGATTATTGACCGATCGCTGAATACGATCAACCATTTTGATGCGGAGGGAAATCATCTGGAAACGCGGGGCGGCGAGGGTCGCGGGCCGGGTGAGTATCAAACCATCATTGCGTCTGATATCAACCCCGACGGCAGGGTAGCCATAGCCGACCTGAACAGCGCCCGAATCACCGTGCTCTCATTGTATGATGATGAAGAGGTGACGTTTTCCTACAACACAGGCTGGAACCCGCAGCTTCAGTGGACCCGGCAGGGAGTGGTGATTTTAAATCATCCCTTCACCATTATGGCAACTCATCCCGGCGACATTCTCATGAGGCTGTACGATACGGAAACCAATGAAAAAGAGGAGTTTTACCACATGGATCTTGTAATGAGTGATCCGCCGTTCGAGGAGATTTCCTGTACCTTCTGCCGGTTTCGTTTCCTGGATGACCTGAATTTCTTTACAGCACCGCAGGATACCAGCTACAGGATTTTTAGGGTGAACCCTGAAACGGAAGAAGAGACCCTATTTAGCAGAAACGGCGTGCCGCCGGTTGCCTATACCGAAGAAGAAAGGGAGGAGCTGGCAGAAAACCGGGCGCGCGGCCTTCAGGCTGCGGGAATGGATCCGGGCGAATACCGGGCCCCGCAGTTCAGAAACCGGTTCAGAGACTTTTTCCCGGATGATTCGGGCAGGCTCTGGGCAGTCCTGAACGGACCGGCGGACGAACCGGCACGGATTGACATTTTTTCACCCGAAGCAGACTACCTGGGCACGCTAAAAGGCCCGGAGCGGGCTGGTTCCATCCGATACACAAAAGGAGGATACCTGCTGGTACGATACATGAATGATGATCCGGATATTTGGGAAGGAGGGCTTTACAGGGTGATTTCGGATTAAAAGTTTTCACAGGCAAGGTTTGTATAGAGAGTATTCAGGTGTATTATGCTAATGGAAAAAAGTCATAGCTATTTACTTATTACTCGAGATCGACATATAAAAGGCACTATGAAAATTGATTGTTCAGATGGATCAGATTTCATGGATAGTGACTATTTTGTCTGCAAAATAGATCCAGGCTGGCCATCATGTAAAGTGAGTGGTTATGGTCCTTATAATGGAACTTCACCGTGTATATCAAATTGAGAATGCTCACTTCATGTTTATAAGTATAGCGTACATATTAGTTTCGGCGCTTTTCCAGCTGGCTTTCAATCCAAATGATGTTTTCAAGACTGAAGGATTATTTTCATTTATAGGCACATTCCCAAATGGAGAGCCCATGGGAATACCTATGATGGTAACAACTTTCAGTGATGGTGCATTTGTTTTATATGAGTATGATAATCAGTCATTAAAGAAATTTGACAATAATGGAAATCATATTAAAAACCTGACCAACAGAGGAAGAGGGCCGGGTGAATTTCTGGATATTGATCACATTTTTATCGATCGGAAAGATCGGTTGTTAGTCACAGATCATGTACAATTCAAAATCACAGTTATCAATCCTGATCAGGAAAAGTCCGATCACTTTATTTTTAAAAACCGCCCAAGAATTCGATCGTTCCACCAAACGATTGATGGACAATATATAATTGGGTTTAGAAATTATTCGGGAACTGACATTAAATCAGACCCTGAAATGTTTCATAAGATCGATGAGAATTTAGAGTTGCATAAACTAGGGTTTATATCACCAAAAGGTTTACATCGATTGGTTCCCGGTGCTGTGTCTGAAGTAGTAATGAGAGGAACATCAGGAAGGTTGACAGACAATTCAGTTTTGACGGTTAATGATGATCTGTTAGTTGTGCCTGCATTGTACAATGGTAAAATGTTGTTGTACAACAAAGTTTCTGATTATGAAGAATATGAGATCATAGAGGTATCAGGGGATTATGGTGTGCCTTATGAGGAGTTTCAGGAACCCCGGCATATAACTCAGCAAATGTTTGAAGAGGAAGGGGTGAGTATGGTGAATAACCCTGTCGGAAGAACTTTCTTTCTTCATTTTAACCGAAGTCTCGGCCTTTTTAATCTTAATACAGGACACATTGTGCACTTCGCTCAGATCAAAGAGGGTAAAAAAGCTGTTTTGGTAGCTGAGATACTTGACGAACAAGGGAAAGAGGTTTTATATGCACAAAAATTGGAGACTCTTGGAAATCTGAGAATTAAGGACTGCATAACTGAATACAATAAATACAGCAGAATCAATCTTGAATTTCATCATCTGGATCATCAAAATCGATTGTTTGTGTCCCTTTTTGGGGAAAATGATATGCCTGAACTGCATGTAATACAGTTGAATGTTGAGCTATAAATATGGTTTATAGGTCACGTCCCCGGTAGTTGCCTTTCTGAGTTTTTTGCGAGGCACTTTTTGCCGGGAAGAAACGGAAGGCCGGACAATTCCCTGTGTCTTTTTGAAGATAAAAAACTGAAAGATTATTCCCGCTCCGCATCCAGCACAACGTTCCCGTCAAAATCCCGGAGGATGACACGTTCGGGCATGAAGTCCATGCCTTCAGGCCAGATGATCATGTTGAACCGCTGGTGGTCGGGGGTTCTTCTCTCTGCATCGAAATGGATGCCGAACTGAACCGGTTCTTTCCGGGGTGTCCATCCCAGGGCAACAATCTCATAGTAATCAGCCAGCCGGCTTTCGCCATCGCCGATCAGCTCCACGGAATTGACGATCATGCTTTGAAGCGGCATATCGAGTACAACCTGGGTGTTATCCCTGAATGTGGCCGGGATTTCGCCCGGATCATCGTGCGGGAGAATCTCCAGTGGATTTCTGCTGTAGCGCTCGTCTCTCCGGTTCGGGTTGGGAAGGTTTACAAAGTAACCCAGGTGCAGATGGTTATAGCTGGCTCCGGTACG
>PWWL01000115.1 GCA_003561515.1 Balneolaceae bacterium | reverse complement strand
TTTCACCATGTCCGCTGGAAGCATTTCAGTCGTGCCACTTCCGCCGAGTTTTCGGGTTGAATGGAACGGATCATTAATCTCTTCCGCTTTGATCGCGCCCCTTCTCGACAGACGTGAAGATGCAGTGCGTTGGGAAATCGGCAACGAGACGCGCGTTCTCGTACTTGGGTCGGCGCTCATGCTTTCTGGGCATAGTGAGTTGCTCACAGTGCGCGGAGATATCGTGATGGCATGTCACAGGAGGCTTTCTCCCGCGGCGACGCGCGCGTTGATTTGGATTCCATGCGGCTTACCACCGGATGCTTTACGGCTCGTGCCCAGGCATCCGTAGTCGCGATTCGACAAGATGTTCCGTGGCTTCCCTTTCGCACGCTTTGTTTAGATGAGCAATAATTTGAGCTACATCATACCTAAATCCGCAGCGACCGTCCCCAAATGCACCAACGAACGCAGCCAAGGGGTCGATGCGCGTCCCTGGGCCGCCACATCCTGCGTTGGCGATGGCCCGACTATGCAAAGAGGGCCCCACGGTGCTGCGGCATGGCTGACGTTCCGCTCGCGTCGGGCACGTGGACAGCAGCCGTCAAACGAGGCCAGGTCTGGTTGCGGCGGATTCCGTTCGGTGGGGCGCTGGCCTTCGCGGAGTTACTGGAGTACCTCTCCAAACGCCCCGAAAACGGGACTTTGGGTGCTTAGCCGCAGCCCGGTACGCCGTGGTTGTCTCACGAACTACGACCGCGGCGCAACCAGGTCCTGTCCCTCCATGCGCGCCCACCGCCCTTCGACCGCATTGCACAGTGTGTTTCACGACCCACCACAGTACGTTGTAAACGAAAGTTCCTGGCGCCATCGTTCGGTGGTTGATGCCCAATTTTCTCGCTCGCAACCGCGGCTGATCCAGTTCAGCCTAGATCTCGAAGCGAAGCTTCTCGGAGGTGACATGACCCTCTGGCAAAGTCCACAACTTCAGCATGTAAAAACGAAATGGTCCGGCTAGCCACAGCACCGAGGAGCTTATAACATGAATATTGGTCTTTTGTTGGGCGGGGATATCTCCGACAAAACCATCGCTTCAACGCTGTCTAGCGCCAAGCATGCCGTTTATGCTCTGAATACTGACGAGTCTCCAACACAGTCAGTCCCCGCGCTCGAAACACTCATTGCGACCTCTCCTCTCCGGCGCAACGCTCTGATCGCAACGGTATCGGCAAGCCCGTTGCCTATGCAAATGATATTTGTCTCATCACACACCGCTTTACCGTCTGGTAAGGCTTGGGTCCCCTGGCAAGACGATCAACTTCACGGGACGTTCGATCCGTCTTCCGAATCTTTTGGGGCAGCGAATGCCCGACGCGACGAGCGCGACTTTCTGCTCGCTTGTTCTACGTTGAATTGGACCATCCTAAGGCCCGCAATCGTCGAAACCAAACACAGTTGTAACGCTTTAGGCACGCAGTGGTTTGTCGAGCGTTTACTTGACCGCGGCATTGTTTGCCTTCCTGATGATGATGAGCAACCATACAAGCATATCTCCGTCCACGACCTTGCTCGGGCTGTCCTGGCCATAGTTGGTCGTCCGGAGGCCTTCGGGCACGTGCTAAATGTGTGCTCGGATGGCATTTTGACTCCCTCCCTACACGCTCGCTTGGTGGCGCGCGCTCTGAACGTAGTCCCTTCGATTCAATATGTCCCTGCGCGCGACTGGGATTCTGCTGGCCTACAAAGGCCCATGGCAGGACTGCGCGGACATGCACTACTCGAGCCTTCGCGACTATTGCTGCGTCTAGGCTGGAACCCAACGCCCCCGGGGCGCTTTGTCACGAATCTTGCACGGGATCTTAGTCAACAGCCTCGCCGCCTAGACCTTCGCGCACGCTCTTTGGAGATTGCTCTTTTGGAGAGTACAACTCTCAATCAGAAAAGAATTTCATCAAACCCTGTCGAGACGTGGGTATTAAGAACGGCGGGAAACTTTCTCGATGATATGATCCTGGCGCCAAGGTTTGGATCGGCGCAAAAGTGGAAAACAATAGCCGTTGGATTAGGAGAGGAGGTTCACCGAGTCGCTGATTGCCTCAACTCAAACGGCTTGCAACGCAACCTGGCGGCGCCCATGATAGTAGAGTGCCGGTCCGGCCGAAAGAGACTTCGGAAGTTGGTTTTCGGTTCGATCGCGCGTGACTCAGTAGATGATCCAACTCGTTCAATTGAACTTACTTCCAAAACAGGAGCGGAGGCGTTCTTTGGCTTGCCGTTGGCTCGCCTCATTAACTCGCTACCCGCGACTCTTCCTGAAGGGCCCGCATGGATTTTAGGGCGAGGAATGGAAGCCCTGTTGGCCTTTAGGTTGCTGCGCGAGCTTCGGCGCGAAGCCCAATTGTTTGGCACTCATGAGGAGACTTCGGAGCAATTGTCGTTGCCCTGCATTGAAGCACTTCCAGCTCGAGTAGCTATGCGGCCATGTTTGATTATCAACTTTTCCGGGGCTGAGATTTTGGAACGAGCTTGTGTGGGCAGCCTGGGCGATAACGGGATCCTGCTCACGCCCTTTCAAGGCTCGCCCGCCTTGGGTAGGGGTCGAACGACGATTCGTTTAGTCGATCATCCCGATACGAACAGCCTGCGAAGAGCTTTGCGGTATCTGAGCAAGTGGCACGTCCGCGAACATCACGGGAGTCTTGTTTTCCGCCTGGAAGCTAACGGGATAAGTCAAAGCCGCGTGCTGCGACCGTTCGTCTATCCAATTATCGCGCTAGAGGACTTGGGATGAAAATACTCGTTTTAGGAGGGAACCGTTTTATCGGGCTTGAGTTGTTGGCGCTCTTGCTTTTGGAACAAGCGGACGTAACCGTGATCTCTCTTGACCCGCCACCGAAACAGATTCTTGGGCGAGTGCGCTTCATTCAGCTAGACCGGCATGCCAGTCAGGAGCTTTCACAAGCGCTGGGTGGGGAATGTTTTGATGTGACGATTGACAATATTGCTCGCGAGCCCAGGGATATCGAAAGCCTGGTCGCGATCCTTAAGCACCGTTGTGGCCGATATGTACTCACTAGCTCAGTGGACATTTACCCTCAGACGTTTGCGAAACAATGGCGGCCTGAACACGCGCTCCTTGACCCTTCCGAATTGGCGGGCGCGCCGGCTAGCGAGAGCTACCGGAGAGGGAAGAGAGGGTGTGAAAAATTTCTAAAGGGCTCTGGTCTTGAGTTCTCGATTATCCGGCCTGCCATCGTGACCGGGCCACGCGATCCCGGTTCCGCGAAGCCGCTCTCTTGGGGGCGGGGGCGCAATGACTGTGCGCGCTCCCTTCACCTCCCTGCGCGGGTGTTGGACGGCGAGCCTATCTTACTGCCAGCTGACGATCGCCGGGTATTCCAACTTGCGTTCGTCAAAGATGTGGCTCGTGCTTTAATGACCGCCGCGTTACATCCCGGTGCTTTGGGGCAGGCGTTTAACGTGGCCGGCGATGAGCTATGGAGTCACGAGCGCCTAATTCGTTCGTTGTCGAAGCTTGCAGGGACTTCAACAGACGTCGTTCGCGTCGCCGATAGCGAACTCATTGATGCGGGGCTTGGTGGCTATTCTCCTCCCTATCGTGTCTCACTTCAATTTTCTCTCTGTTCCACTATGGAGCTGAAGGCGTTAGGGTGGACTCCCACCAGCGCGGACGTATGGCTTGACCAACTGCTTGAAACCGTGCGTTCCACCGGTTTTCGTCCTTATTATGAGCTAAGAGGGAAGGAGGTCGCGCTTGCTTTACGGGTACTAGGCGTACGAAATAGGCTCTTCCCAACGCTCCAACCCCTGCCAGTTGAGCGCAGCTCTCTTCAGTCAGTTCAAGTAGTTCGGGGCGAAACTTTGGTTCATCCAAAACATTTTCGAGAATTTCGAGGAAGGAAACTGTCGTCAATAGGGATTGGAACGCACCGGGGGGCGGCTGACTTCGCTACCGATGAAATGTACTCGACGGCGCTAACCAGAGCTGTCGAAGGTGGCATTAACGTTATCGATACCGCGATAAACTATCGGGGCATGCGATCCGAGCGGGTCGTAGGCCGGGTTGTAAATGAGTTTGTTGAAAAGGGGGCTTCCCGTGAGTCGGTATTCGTTGTCACAAAAGGGGGATTCATTCCCGGTGATGCCGAAGATGGGCGCTCTCGCAGCGCTTGGATTGCGGAGGAACTTGTTGGGCGTGGAATTGTTGACGGAGAAGAAGCTGTTCATTTGCACTCGATTCGCGAATCATGGATCAGAGATTCATTTAGACGGAGCCTGGAGAACCTTCGGTTGACCAAGGTGGATGCCTACTTGCTTCATAATCCCGAGCGTGCGTTGGTGCGGATGGGGGGTCGATTTTGGAATGAACTTGTCAGAACCTTTTCTTTTCTTGAGGACCAGGTATCATCTGGCAACCTTGAGGTATATGGTATGGCGTTGTGGGCAACGATCGGAGCGTCTGCGTCCAGTGCGACTATTTTACCCTTGGGGAAAGTAGTTGAATGTGCAAAAGCGGCAACTGGGGGTGCGTCTCATAATTTTGGCATTTTGGAGATGCCTTTTAATATTGCTAATCAGTCGGCCCTGCGCCGACGAAATCAGATTAGCTACGGGAAATACTTGGCACCGCTGGAGTTTGCGGCTGAGAACCAGATGTTTGTGCTAGCGAGTGCCTCGGTGGCAAGAGCAGGAAGCCTAACAGAGCAACAAAACCGGCAGTTACCGAAATTGGGAAATATTTCCAGCCGCACCGCGCTTGCGCTTCAGTTCTCGAGATCGGCTCCAAATGTCGGAACAGCCTTGGTGGGAATGAGACAGGAAAAACATGTAGTGGAGGCGCTCAAAGTGGCCCGGCACTCCCCGTTGTGATTATAGAATCGCGGAGCCGCGGAGCCGCAAGTGGCACCGGATGGCTCATGCTACTCAGGGGTGGATTGGTATAGCCACAGGGTTATACGTGGCTTTATGACATGCCTGTGCGAGACGCCTCCTTCAGCATAGAAGTCCGCTCGACGTGACGCAGTGAACTTAACAAGCTGTTGAAAAACCCCGTCGTTTGCGATCATTGGCGGAGGATTTAGATAATGCCAGCACGGAAACCCCACGAATTTACAATTGCTGCGGTTCAGCAAGGCAGCGAGAATTTGTAATCGTCCGGTAACCGAACTCTACCCAGAATCATAAGGAAAAATTGAAATTATGGCTAATATAGCCGAGGCCGAACAAAAAGTTGGAGTTTCTTTTGACTTTATGGATTTTGTGGAAATAGGAACGTCTGATTTTGATACTTTGATTGAAAAAGCAGATTCGTCAACTGTTGGAATTTCTATAGAACCTGTTCAGGAGTATTTCTCTCGTCTGCCAGAGAGAGAAAAGGTGCTCAAGATCAATGCGGCTATTTCGAATTTTGACGGGGAATCAACAATATTTTTTGTGTCTCCGGATGCAATTAATGAGTTCGGTCTGCCAAAATGGGTCCGTGGGTGCAGCTCAATTAACTCGCGCCACGAAACTGTTTCCAGAATACTTTCTGAGCGCGGGATTGATGATGATAGAGATATTGTCATTCAAAATACAATTGACACATTTAG
>PWWL01000003.1 GCA_003561515.1 Balneolaceae bacterium | reverse complement strand
GCTCTAAGGTGTAATAAATTGACGTTAAAAATGGTTATTATACCTGTTTAAACGCATAAAAATGAATACCGGTAACCTGATAAAAACCCTGTTTCTGCTCATCATCGGCATGGCGGCCGGATTTTACTTTCTCAACTATGAGAAGGTCGGACAGTCTTTGCAAGTGAACGCAGTACCCTGCCATGAGCCGCTTACCTACCGCATTGGCGAAATTGATCCGCGATTCGGGGTATCGGAGAATGAAATTCTTGAGGCAATGAATGCCGCTGCCACACTTTGGTCTGATGCCTCGGGACGGGAAATCGCATTGCATAGCTATGAAGGGCAAGTGATAGTCAATTTCGAATATGACGAAAGGCAGGAGACGGTGGACGGTGAAATGCGATTCAGAGAGCGAATTGAATCGGAACAAACGCGGCTAAATCAACTTCAGGCCGAATACGAGCGCAAACGCGATCAGTTTGAAGCCAGATCAGACAGATACGTAGAGCTGGCCTCAGAAACTACGCAGATGATTAGCAGCTTTAACAGCTGGGTGGAAGAACGAAATCGCTCGGGAGGAATCACTCCCGAAGAGAGTGATGAGTACGAAAACAGAAAAGCGTCGGTTGAACGCATGCAGCAGCGCGTATTGAATGAGAGGAATGAACTTGACCGGATTGCAGTGCAGCTAAACCGGGATGCTGACCGGCTGAATAATATCATAGAGCAAAACAATCGTCTGGTGGATCAATATAACAGCGAGTTTACCGGAGTTACGCGGTTTACCAAGGCCACATTTCAAAATAGGCCGGATGGAGGGGTGATTACCGTGAACATGTTTCTTCACAGAAATGAATTGACCCTGATACTCGCCCATGAGCTTGGACATGCCCTGGGCCTCGATCATGTGTCGAACCCGCGTTCTGTAATGTACAGCCTGATGGGTGCACAAGAGCTTTTCCCGGTTGTACAGCTTTCTCAGGAAGATCGTGACGCCATCAGAGATCTGTGCAACTGACTTCACATCATGCTACCTTCTCCCTAAAAACGGACAATGAGCCAGCTTTTAAAAGTTCGAAAAGCATCGGAGGATGATGCGTCTGCAATCATTGATTTTAATATTCGTATGGCTATGGAAACCGAGCAGAAAGTACTCGGCAGAAAACAAATTGAGCCGGGTGTGTATGGTCTTTTCAACAGGCCGCAATTCGGGTTTTATATCGTTGCAGAAGCAGAAGGACGGGTAGTGGGGTCTCTGATGATTACCTACGAATGGAGCGACTGGCGCAACGGGGTGTTCTGGTGGATTCAAAGCGTGTACGTGATCCCGCAATTTCGACGAAAAGGAGTTTACAGGGCGATGTACAGCCGCATCAAAGAGATGGCTTCGGATGCAATTGATGATGGAGAGGCTATCTGCGGATTCCGGCTTTATGTTGAGAAAGAAAATGAAGTAGCGCAAAAAACATACACATCATTGAGTATGGATGAAACGCACTATAAAATATTTGAGGAGTTATTGTGACGGCAATTTTACAACTATCCTGATTGCCGGAGATGACTTATTCTTAATCACTCCTCAAACACCAGTGCATCGGGATCAGCTCCCAGCTCCTTCAGGTATTTCATCATCGCTTCATTAAATGGCATCGGTCCGCAAACGTAGAACGCCTGACTGAAATCATCGATTTTTTTCTTCAAAAACGCCTTATCAATATGTCCGTCAAGGTAGATATGATCCTCACTAGGTTCATCGGTAATCACATTGATGCACTGCTCGCCAAGCATCTCCTGTAATTCCTCTTTAAGAATGATATCCCTGTCGGTTTTATTGGAGAAGATGAGCTTGTTACCGCTGAGTTCGCCCTTTTTGTGAAGATCTCTGAAAATTGCGATGAACGGAGTAAGACCGGCTCCTCCCGCCAGAAAAACGCCCTTTCCCTTATACTCAATGGTACCCCAGGCATCGTCGATAATGAAACTGTCACCGGTTTTAAGCTTTCCGATCTGCTCTGTTACACCGTCGTGATCGGGATAGATTTTTATGACAAATTCAAGATAGTTATCCGACTGGAGTGAGGTAAACGTGAACGGTCGCTTCTCATCTCTCCAGCCGTCCTTATCGATAGCCACCTCGGTGGCCTGTCCGGGAGTAAATTCATAGCCGTCAGGCTTATCAAGTCGAAACCGTTTAACATCATGCGTCAGTTCCTGAATATCCTGAATTGTGGTTTTGTAAGACATTGAAATTATTGATCTATTTAATGTTTTCTCTGTTATTAATACAAAGTAATCCACAAATTCATTCGGCTGTGATAATGTTGAACAAATGCGCGTTTTGAGTCTCGATCTATAGGTCTGCAAAATGTATCCAATAGAACCTTTCTATCATTCCGCATGCAAGATTTTTATACATTGAGTAGACTGGATCAAAGCGTGTAAAACTGTAGATCCGGCAACGCAAGAATCTCAAATTTTAGAAACTATCATAGCTATGAATAATGAAAGTAAATGCCCGTTCAGCGGCGAGGTAAAACCAAACGCGGGTGGTGGCACCGGAATACGGGAGTGGTGGCCAAACCGGTTAAATCTGAATATACTTCGGCAGCATTCTTCCCTGTCGGACCCGATGGAGGAGGATTTCGACTATGCTGAAGAGTTTGAGAAGCTGGATCTGGATGCAGTTAAGAAGGATCTGTACGACCTGATGACAGACTCACAGGAGTGGTGGCCGGCCGACTACGGACACTATGGACCACTGTTTATCAGGATGGCGTGGCATAGTGCGGGAACATATCGAGTTCAGGATGGTCGCGGAGGCGGCGGGACCGGCGATCAGCGCTTTGCTCCCCTCAATAGCTGGCCCGATAATGTGAATCTCGATAAGGCGCGTCTGCTGCTGTGGCCCGTAAAAAAGAAGTACGGTAAAAAATTATCCTGGGCCGACCTGATGATTCTGGCAGGGAACTGCGCTCTGGAATCAATGGGATTCGAAACATTCGGATTTGCCGGCGGCCGTGAAGATGTATGGCAGCCAAATGAAGATATAAACTGGGGCCCCGAAAGCGAATGGCTGGGAGACAAGCGTCACGATGAAAAAGGCGACCTTAAAGGTAATCTTGCCGCAGATCATATGGGGCTAATTTATGTGAATCCTGAGGGCCCGAACGGAGAACCCGATCCGGCAAAATCAGCGCAATATATTCGTCAGTCGTTCGGTTTGATGGCCATGAACGATGAGGAAACTGTTGCGCTCATTGCCGGCGGACACACATTTGGCAAGGTGCACGGCGCATCTCTTGAGGAACATCTTGAAAGGGAGCCGGAGGCTGCACCAATTGAAATGCAGGGACTGGGATGGAAGAGTAACTACGGCACCGGAAAGGGCGCTGATACCATTACCAGCGGCCTCGAAGGAACATGGACCGACACGCCGACGAAGTGGAGCAATAAGTATCTCGACAATCTTTTCAAGTATGATTGGGAGAAGTACAAAGGGCCCGGCGGAAAATGGCAGTGGAGGCCAAAAGACGGAGCAGGCGAGGGAACCATCCCGGATGCACATGATCCCGACAAGATGCACGCTCCGTTCATGCTCACTACCGACATTGCACTGAAGGTAGATCCCGAGTATGAGAAAATCTCACGAAGATTTTACGAGAATCCCGATGAATTCGCCGATGCCTTTGCACGAGCGTGGTTCAAGCTTACCCACAGGGATATGGGGCCGAAGGCAAGATATCTCGGGCCTGAAGTTCCGGAAGAAGACCTTATCTGGCAGGATCCGGTTCCTGAAGTGGATCATGAGCTGATCAGCGATAAGGACATCGCAAGCCTGAAGGGCAAAATTCTGGATACCGGCCTTACTATTTCTGAGCTGGTTTCTGCCGCCTGGGCTTCTGCCTCAACCTTCCGCGGTTCCGACAAGCGGGGCGGCGCCAATGGTGCGCACGTACGTCTTGAGCCCCAGAAAAACTGGGAAGTGAACAACCCAGAGCAGCTATCGAAGGTGCTCGGTGCGCTTGAAAAAGTTCAGAAGGAGTTCAATGATTCACAGTCCGGCAACAAAAAAGTGTCGATGGCCGACCTCATTGTGCTCGCGGGATGTGCTGCCGTTGAAAAAGCGGCCGAGAAGGGCGGATACGAGATAACCGTCCCTTTTACACCGGGCCGAACGGATGCCTCGCAGGATCAAACTGAAGTGGATTCGTTTGCATGGCTTGAGCCCAAGGCAGACGGTTTCAGGAATTACTTCAACATGAACGGCAATAACACCGAAGAGGAAATGCTGGTCGACAAAGCCCAGCTTCTAACCTTAACGGCTCCTGAGATGGCGGTTCTGCTTGGAGGCATGCGCGTGCTCAATACCAACTACGACGGTTCCAAGCACGGTGTGTTCACCGATCGACCTGAGACACTGACCAACGATTACTTCGTGAATCTGACCGATCTCGGCACTACCTGGAAAGCCGTATCCGACGATCAGAAAGTTTTCGAGGGCCGTGATCGCAAAACAGGCGAAGTGAAGTGGACCGGAACCAGGGTTGATCTCATTCACGGATCAAACTCCGAGCTGCGGGCGCTGGCCGAGCTTTACGCCGGCGACGATGCCCGGGAGAAGTTTGTGAAAGACTTCGTTGCAGCCTGGAACAAGGTGATGAACCTCGACCGGTTTGATTTGAAGTGATAATTCAGATTACGGGCCGGCACTAAATCAGGCCTGAGTCAAAAAGATAGAAACAGAAAGGCGGTTTCGGTTTATTTCGGGACCGCCTTTTTTATCTGTCCATGGTACAACCACTATTTCCATCTCCGCGCCGCGAAAAGGACTCCTAGGCAGAACTTAGGCCAATTACGAAAGCAGGCTGTGTCAATCCGCCGCCCTGTACTTCCTCAGAATCTCCATTACTTCATCAACCGGCAGGCCTTCCATTACCCGGCCGTTGGTTCCTTCCATGGTACCGGCCATAAAGAGCGAGTTCAGAATCGCTTCTTCCGCAGCCTCCACCGCGGCCAGGAACAGGGGGGTGACCTCCGCATTCTTTAGCTCGGTGTTGGTCAGGGTGGAACCGGAGTCGTCAAGCCGGATGCGAACATCCTCGCTGGTTGAGAAAGCGATCACGTAGTCGCCACTGCCGTTTGATGCAAACCCGCCAACTTTCGCAATGGCCATAAACGCCCGCTTTGCAAGCCGCTCCAGGTTGCGAGAAGTGAGTGGTGCGTCGGTTGCCACCACGATCATAATGGAGCCGTCCACGTCGTAGTTGTAGCCCTCAGAGGAAGCGATCGGATCACCAGATGTCATCGGATCACTTCGGGTGATCCGATGACTTGACGACGGACCTGATTCCCTTGCGGCCATATAATGGTTGCCAAGCTCCTCACCGACGGGTGCACCGTTTACCGTGAGGATACCTCCAAAGTTCGACTGTACCAAAACCCCTACCGTGTACCCGCCGTGCTCTTCGGGAACTACCCTTGAAGAGGTTCCGATACCGGCCTTGAACCCAAGTGCACGCGTACCTGTGCCGGCGCCAACATTGCCTTCTTCAACCGGGCCGCTTGTTGCCGCTTCAATAGCATCATACACATCCCGGGTGCTTACCACCCGCGCGCGGATGTC
>PWWL01000177.1 GCA_003561515.1 Balneolaceae bacterium | reverse complement strand
TGGATCCCCAATCAGTATGGTGGTAGGGAAAATCTTGAAGCCATTCACTTCCTGAGAAGGTTTAACGAAGTGGTGCACGACTACTTCCCCGGCGTCCTCACCTTTGCTGAGGAGTCGACCTCCTGGCAGGGAGTGTCGAGGCCCACATCTTCGGGCGGGCTCGGTTTCGACTTCAAGTGGAATATGGGCTGGATGAACGACACGCTCGACTACATGGAGAAAGACCCGATTTACCGGAGGTATCATCAGGATCAGCTCTCTTTTTCACTGATTTACGCATTTTCTGAGCAGTTCATCCTTCCGCTTTCTCATGATGAGGTTGTTCATATGAAGCAATCGCTTTTGGCTAAAATGCCGGGTGATGATTGGCAACGATTCGCAAATCTAAGATTACTTTATACATACATGTACGGGCATCCGGGCAAAAAGCTCCTCTTTATGGGCGGCGAGTTTGCTCAGTGGAGCGAATGGACCGAGGCACATTCCATCGACTGGCATCTGCTTGAATGGGAGAATCATAAAGGGGTTCAAAACCTTGTGAAAGACCTTAATCACGCGTATGTGAGCGAACCTGCCTTTCACGAAGTAGACTCAAACTGGGAAGGGTTTGAATGGATTGATATAAGCGATGCCGACAATAGCCTGCTCTCCTTCATAAGGCGAGGCAAAGACCCAAATGATTTTCTCGTCTTTATTTTGAATTTCACGCCTAAAGTGCATGAGGCTTACAAATTTGGAGTTCCTGTAGCTTGTGATTATGAGGTGCTGTTAAACAGCGACTCGAATCTCTATGGAGGCAGTAATTCGGGTCCGTCAAAAGTTCGAGGTGAAGAGGGTGCATGGCACAGCCAGCCTTGTAATATCACAATTCAGATACCGCCCCTGGCCGGGATTGTTCTGAAACCGGTTCGTAAGTAAAGTAAACAAATGGATATCAAAGCATATCAGAAACAGAAAGATTCACGATACGTAACAGAATGAGATTTCCAAGATCGTGTGGCATTTTGCTGCATCCAACTTCCTTCCCATCCAGGTACGGTACTGGCGACCTGGGCAATGAGGCGAAAACGTTCATCGATTTTCTTGTAAACACAAATCAAACCATCTGGCAGGTGCTGCCGCTTGGTCCCACAGGTTACGGAAATTCCCCGTACGCGAGCTATTCTGCTTTTGCCGGAAGTTCCTACCTCATCAGCCTCGATAAGCTTGCTGAAAAGGGGCTCTTGCAAAATAAAGAGGTTAGGATGGCCGAGCTGCCGGTCACTACAAAAGCTGAATACGAAAAGTCGTACATCCTGAAAGACGCACTTTACAGAAAAGCAAGTGATGGTTTCTACGCAGGCCTCACAAAAGAGGAATCAGCAAAACTGAACAAGTTCAAAAAAGCGAACAAATTCTGGCTCGACGATTACTGCCTTTTTATGGCATGCTCGCTGCTCAATCAAAAAAAGCCATGGAATCTTTGGGAAAAGGGGCTGGCTCAGCGTGAGAAAGGGGCATTAAAGGAGTTCAAAAAGGAGTATGAAGAGCTGATAAAACATCAGCTTTGGATGCAGTATGAGTTTTTTAACCAGTGGTACGAGTTAAAGAGCTACGCTAACGAAAAAGGTGTTCGTGTAATCGGCGATATTCCAATTTTTGTGGACCACAACAGCGCCGATGTATGGGCGAATCCATCTTATTTTGCCGTTGATAAGCAGGGTAACCGCAAGCTGGTGGCGGGAGTACCTCCCGACTATTTCAGCGAAACGGGGCAGCTCTGGGGGAATCCGCTTTACAACTGGAAAACTCTCGAGAAAGACGGTTTCAGCTGGTGGATTGAACGATTCAGGCAAATGTTTGAACTCTATGATGCCATTCGGGTGGATCATTTCCGCGGTTTCGACGCGTATTGGGAAGTAAAGGCCAACGAAAAAACAGCCATTAAAGGCCGTTGGGTAAAAGCTCCCGGACAAAAGCTATTTGAGACAATCAAGGCAAAATTGGGAGAGCTTCCTATCATTGCAGAAGATTTGGGCGTTATGACTCCAAGCGTAGAGGCGCTGCGTGATGGGTTCAACTTTCCGGGAATGAAGATCATTCAATTTGCTTTCGATTCCGACTCATCGAACGATTTTCTTCCGCACAACTATTCGCAAAACAGTGTGGCATATACCGGAACTCACGATAACGACACATCCATTGGATGGTACAAGTTAGCCCCGGAGATTCAGAAACACAGAATGCGCGAGTACACACGGTCGAATGGCGATGAAGTTGAATGGGAGCTTATAAGACTGGCGCTTCTGTCAGTGTCTGACCAGGCCATTATCCCGCTTCAGGACTACATGAGCCTTGATACGGAGCATCGCATGAACCTGCCGGCAACCGTTGGCAATAACTGGCTATGGAGGTATACCCCTGAGATGCTGGAGGGTGTAGACAGGGATAGAATAAGGGGACTTGTTGAGCTGAGTAACAGGAAAGCGGCAGATAGTTCTGACTAATACCCCTATTTTTATCAGACTTTTCAATAAAAGCACTGTTTCGTATCTTAAGCCGTTCTGATAATGAATAAAAATCATTGAATGCCATTTCATTTAAATCATCTGCCCGCGAGGACGGTAAAACCCCGCAACAAGGGAATAACGCTCGCACTTGACAAGGGGTTAAGTATTCGGCAGGCTGAAGATTTTTGCGAAACATCAGCTGATTACACAGATATTGTAAAACTTGGGTGGGGTACATCATACGTAACCCGAAAGCTCGACGAAAAACTAGCTGTGTACCGCAAGTATGAAATACCTGTCTATTTTGGCGGTACACTTTTCGAAGCATACGTACTTCGGGATCAGCTGGATGCCTACATCGAACTGCTTAAGAAATATGAGCTGCGGTACGTTGAAGTATCAAACGGAACAATATGGCTTTCTGAAAAGCGCAAGCTCGACATTATTCAGAAGCTGAGCCGCGACTTCACAGTTCTTTCGGAAGTGGGAAGCAAAAATCCGAATGATATTATCCCTCCTTACAAGTGGGTAAAAATGATTGAGAATGAGCTTTCAGCTGGTGCCTGGAAAGTGATATGTGAAGCCCGTGAAAGTGGTACCGTGGGTGAGTTCAGGCCAAATGGCGAAATCAGATCCGGCTTGATTGACGAAATTGCCGATCAGGTTGATGTGGATAGCCTTATGTTTGAAGCCCCGCAAAAAGAACAGCAGGTGTGGTTCATTAAAAAGTTTGGGCCGAATGTAAATCTCGGCAATATCCAGCCTACAGAAATTATTTCGGTCGAAACGCTACGACTGGGCCTCAGAAGCGACACACTATTTGATTTTTATTCACTCAACGAAGACCAGATCAACGATCTGTATCCCGATAATGGAAACCCAGGCTTTTCACAAGAGGCCACATAAGTACAAAACACGATTATGAAAATACTTTACGCCGCCACTGAAATTGCCCCATTTGCCCGTATGACCTACACAGCCGATCTGCTTCGGTTTCTGCCCGCCTCTCTTCAGGATCAGGGGTTTGAAATCAGGATTTTGCTGCCAAAATTTGGCACCATCAATGATCGCCGAAACAGGCTGCATGAGGTAATCCGGCTGTCAGGCATTGAGGTTGAGGTTGGAGAAGATGTGGAGAGCATGAAAATAAAAGTGGCGAGCATTCCCAACGCAAAACTCCAGGTCTACTTTCTGGATAACGACAAGTACTTCAAGAGAAAAGGGATGTTTACCAATCCAAAAACCGAGACATTCTATGACGATAACGATGAGCGACTGGCTTTCTACAATAAAGGAGTGCTCGAAACAGTTATCAGTCTCGGATGGGAGCCGGATATTATCCACTGCCATGATTGGCCTGCAGGACTGATACCGCTGTTGGTCAGGACAAAATACAGCGAGGAAAAGATTTTCAAGAACACTCAGATTGTATATAATCTGCATCATCCGGAAAACAAAGGACAGTTTAAGGGAGCCAATATTCTTAATCTGCTGGGTTTGCCGGAGAGTGTTGACGTTGAGTCGTTTCTCGATGATGGTGAAGTCGACCTGTTAAAAATCGGCCTGAAGTACAGTGATCATGTAGTGACGGGGAATCACCTTTCAGATCAGTTCGACGGCCTCTTTGAAGAACTACAAATAAAACCAACAAAAATTCAGGGTTCGCCCGAAGATGTATCTAAAAAATTTGCTGAATATTACCGGTCTATTGCCGGAGACAAATAAAAAGAAATCTGCGAAATTTTCTTTTTTTGCAGATACGGGAAAGAATGCTCACAAAGGCAGCCGATACTCCATCGCTGCCTTTCTTCTTCTGATGGCGATTGGCTTCTCTGGCTGCGATTCGACCGGCTCTGTGGGCGATGGCTTAATACCCGCCGAAGACCAGGTTAACAAAACCACTCTGGAACTTAACGAAGACCAGCTGCAGGTAGTTACAACCAATTCGTTTTCCGGCAGGTTGCAGCGATCGGCGATGGGCTACATCGAAGATCCGGCTTATGGCACGATTAACGCTGTCGCTTTGCTGAAACCCTCCATATCAAGGGTGCAGGTCGATACAATACGGGCCGGTGATACTGTAAGCCTGAGGCTGGCATTCAGCACAACGCGATATGGAAGTGATAATGGTCCGGCCAACTACACTATTTACGAAGCCGGAAGAGTGTGGAGAGGTAACCAGCTCAGATATAATAGTGAAATCGAAATCAATTTCTCTTCACCCGTTGCAGAATTTCAGGTAACAGACGAAGACAGCCTGGAGGTAGAGCTTAGCGAGGAATGGGTTAATAAGTTTCGCTTTTTCTACGATCTCCCGACAACTGAGCGCGATTCCGTTTACAGAACACAGTTCCCGGGACTCGCAATCGTGGGTGACCAAAGTAATCAGAGAATACACTTTCTAAGACACGCCCAGGAAGAAGAAGGCGCTCCCGGAGTTACCAGGTTCATTGTTTATACTGAGGCTGATGAGCAGGATGACGATGACGATGGAAATGGAAATGGAAACGGCGATAACGGAAATGGTGATGATGAAGAGGAATTTATAGCTCAACCACTCGATCTGAGAGATTTCGGCGCCAGCATTTTGAGAACAAATGTGCCGGTGTATGATGACGGATTTTTACTGCACAACGGAGAAAATGTTTTAATGGTTGACCCGGATTTGCCTAAATCAGAACTCAGAAGAAGAAACATTACGAATGTAAAGCTGCTTCTAACCAAACAGAACGATGTAGAACTGACGCAACCTGCCATCGCAAGACCGGAGTTGCAATCTGTTAGAGCACACTCTTTCAGAAATAATCCGGCAGACCTTGCTTCAGAATTATTTGCCACCAATGCCAGATTTGGGTCATCTTTTGATGAAGACCAGAATCTATTTATGATAAACATCACTCAATACGTACTGAATGAGGTATATGGCGACATAGATGAAGGGCCGTTATACCTGTCGCTGCAGTCTATTAATGGGTTTCTTTATTCGGGACTGTTTTATGGGTTAGACGCCGCTCCTGAAAAACGACCCCGAATAATTATTACATCAGTCGATTAACGAGAATATGAGATATCTATTAATTTTAGGATTTTCTATCTGTTTCCTTTTCAATGCAGTCGATGCACAGGCTCAGGCCAACGATAAATCGCGGGCGGGATCATTTTACTCAAGCTTTGGCTTTGGAGCTCCAACCGATATTAATTCGCCTTATTCTGAAGGGATGGGGCTTACGGGTATTTCGACATTTACAAACATGTCGCCCAACCTTGCAAATCCCGGAATGTGGGGCCTGGTTGGGTTTACGCAGGGAAATGTTTCAGCCAGTTTTACCAACTACAGCGCAAGAGATAACATTTCATCTGCGAGCAATTCACTGTTTGCGTTCGATAATTTCCAGGTTGTTTTGCCCATAGTGAGGAATCGTATGGGTGTCTCTGTTGCCTTCACTCCCTTAACCCGGTCAAACTACCAGGTATTCAATGATGATTCTTTCGACATTATTGATGGTTTAGGGCTTGGACAGGTTGATTTTACTTCTTCAACGCTTGGTTCTGGAGGAATAAACCGGTTCGAAATCGGGGCAGGGTATCGTCCTTTTCCCAACTTTGGTTTCGGGTATGCATTTTCTGCAAATATTCTTTCACAGGAACAGGAGGTGGCTACACTTTTTTCAGACGAAACGTATAGAAATATTGTAAGTGACCGAAGTATCACAGGTACCGGATTTGGCCATCGGTTTGGTGCATTTTTTAATAAAGGGGGTATATTTCGCAGTGACGATCAGATCTCTATCGGTGCTGCAATCACTGTTCCACTTACTATAGACGCTGACAGGTCGGTGTCCACTTTTAGGCAAGTTGGGACCGGTAACCAACGAACACTCATAGAATTAAATGAGAATGATCCTTCCAGAGATGGAACAGTTCGATTACCATTGGAATTTAATGCTGGCCTTACGTATAATTTAAGTCGCTTCGTGAACGTTAGCACCGAGTTCCAGCTGCAGGAATGGAGCAATGCGAGATTTTCGTACAGCTCTGCACAGGAAGCTTATTTTAAAGACAGAGTGAAGGCAGGTTTTGGTGTACAATACCACCCTTACAGGGCAGAACAAGCACAAGGCTTTTTCAGAAGCATAAAGTATAGCTTAGGTGCCACTATTGATAACGGCCATTTGTCTATTGATGGACAGGACATTGAAACGATTTACTTTAGTGCAGGTATAGGATTGATACCAACAAGGTCATCATCCTCTGTTGATTTAAACATACATTACGGTATTCGGGGAACACAATCCTCAAATCTGGTTAAAGAGAATATATGGGGTTTCTCGCTTTCATTGAATCTTGCTGAATTCATGTTTGTACGACAAAGATTTCAGTAGTAACAATAATTGTGAGAATGAAGCAGTTTTGATACACGACAGTAACCAACATCAGAAAAATGAAAAAGTACATAGCAATCATAGCAATCTTAATAGCCAGTTCATCGGAGGCATTTTCTCAAAGTGAACCGCCCTTTGGTATGAGCGAAATCCAGGCTTATTCCATCTTTTATGAGAACTACAGGACAGGTAATTACGACATGGCCCTGCAGTTTGGTAAGTGGATGCTGGAGAAAAAACCGACCGAGATCTCAGGTCTGAACAGATTCAGCTTGCCCAGACAATTCGAAAGAATGATTAATGTGTATGCAGAAATGTCGAAGCAGCAAAGTGATCCTGCACTCAGGTCGGCATATATTGATACAGCTCTGACTTTATTTGATGATGTTTTTGAAACTTTCGACGAAAATGAAATAGACCATTATACCTGGTATTTTAACCGCGGCCGCTTTCATCAGGAAAACCAGAGCCAGATTCGGGGCGGCATGGATAAAGCTTACGAGGATTATATGAGAGCTTTTGAGTTGGATCCGGAAAGATTAACTCAGGCCGGCGATGGCTATTATATACAAATCATGCTGTCCAACTTTGTATCACAAAACATGCGTGAGGAAGCTCTGGAAATGATCGATATTGCCGAGCCAATGGCCGGGGCATCTCTTTCGAGAAGTATTGACGAAATACGGGACGGTTTGTTCAGAGATCCTGAAGAGCGTATCGGGTTCCTGGAATCGCGACTTGAAAACAATCCGGATGATGAAGCCATTATTCAGGAAATTGCTTCGATCCACGAATCTCAGGGTAACCGTGAATTGGCAATTGAGTATGCACGAAAGCTTTATGAAATAAGCCAAACGTATGAGAATGCCAGACGTTTGGCCGCATATGCTCAATCTGATGCGCAGTACAGCATTGCAATCCGCTATCTTCGCGATGCACTTGAGCTCACAACGGACAACACCCTTAAGCGAAATGTGAATCTTGAAATCGCGGAAACTTTCCAGAACATGGGTGAGCTCCAAAATGCAAGGCAATATGCTAGAGCTGCAATCCAGCTCGATAGAAGCTGGGGGCAACCTTATCTTCGTATTGCCAACATTTACGCCGCGGCCGTATCACAATGTACATCCGGCCGTCAAATAGAGCGTGATGACAGAGTTGTTTACTGGCTGGTTCTTGACTATCTCGACAAAGCCAGAGAGGCAGATCCATCAGTGGCAAACAACGTTCAGCGTCAGTATCGAACTTACGAACCGGTTCTTCCTTCTTCAGAAGATAAATTCTTCAGAGGATGGGAAACAGGCGATGAGATGAAAATTGGCAGCAACATTAACGAGTGCTACGCCTGGATAGATGAAACAACACGTGTACGCTGATTTTTTATAAATCATTTCCTTCCTTATCTTGAAATATAAATCGGTGCCCCAGGGCACCGATTTTCCATCTCTCCGATTCTGTTTATACGCAGAATTACCCCAGCTCCTCCTTGTACATCATTGAGTATTTAATACAGTTAACATCGAAGTAAAATCGAATTCCAAAATATTGGTGCATGGCACGTTCACATAAACACAAAGGCCGAAAACAATCCAAGGGTAAAGGAAAGTCTAACAAGGGAAAAGGCAATAAAAAGAATGTCTTTATTCCAAAATTTCACCATAATCAGCAAACCCGAATTGGCGGGCGCTACAACGGCATTTTAGAAATCAATCAAAAAGGTTATGGGTTTATCAGGAGAATTGATTTTGAGTTCAGCTACGACCCTAAAGATCCGTTTCTGAAGCCGGAAGAGGTTAAGCACTACGATCTGCGTTCAGGATTGATTTTGGAAGGGGAGTTTGAGCAAGATCAAAGCGGTAATCGGCATGTTCACAACATCGACCGCGTTAATGGCCGGCCGGCTTCCGATTGGCAGAAAGTGAACAGGTTTGAGCTGCAAACCCCTATCATGCCTGATGAATACATCCAGCTTGGGTTTAATGCGGACGATATTGAGCTTCGGGTGATGGACCTGGTGACTCCGATTGGCAAGGGACAGCGGGCGTTGATTGTAGCCCCACCAAGAACAGGTAAAACCGTTCTTTTGAAAAAAATTGCCCGCACTCTCACCGAAAACCACCCCGACATTCATACTGCAGTACTTCTGGTGGATGAGAGGCCCGAAGAAGTAACCGACTTTCTTCGATCGACCAACGCAGAAGTGTTCGCTTCATCGAACGACAAGCCAACCGACAGCCACGTGCGCATCTCTGAGATGGCCCTGGGCTATGTAAAGCGAAAAGCTGAATTTGGGCAGCATGCCGTTTTACTTATTGATTCGCTTACCCGCCTCGGTCGTGCATATAATGCGGCTCAGACGAATAGTGGGCGCACACTTTCGGGCGGACTCGATATCAGGGCGCTTGAAATCCCGAAAAAAATATTTGGCTCGGCCCGGAAGATTGAGGGCGGAGGTTCGCTAACAATCATTGCCACCTGCCTCGTGGAAACCAACTCCCGGATGGATGACCTGATTTTCGAGGAGTTCAAGGGTACGGGTAACATGGAATTGGTTCTGGACAGAGAAATTGCGAACGACAGGATCTTTCCGGCGATCAATATCGCAGCATCGGGAACGCGAAATGAAGATAAATTCATCACCGATTCGCTGGAAGAGAGGAACATGGTTCGAAGGTTTCTGCTCAAAAAAGCACCGAAAGAATCGATGTCGATGCTTCTTCAGGTAATGAAGCGTACGGAAAGTAATGATGAAATCTTCAAGCAGATCGCAGCGACTACCTGATTTATCGGTTGTAGACCTACTCTGGACACATCTTTTGGCCTATCAAATCTGTCGTCTTAAGTATTTGACACCTGTGCCTGAGACAAGAAGATTTGATATTCAGGTGACATTGCCCGCGATCTCTGGAATAGGAGCCTGAGAGAATAAATACGAAGCCAAAGGTGTTGATTCGAAACCGGGTTCTTTAATACTCCGGAAGCGTCGGATCAATTTTTCGTGCCCACTCATTGATTCCCCCTGTTAGCACGGAAGCTTTCCCGAAACCGTTTTCATCAAGCAGCTTAACGGCATCACCAGCCGTGTTGCCCGATCTGCATAACACGATAATTTCATCATTTTTGTTCAGCTCTTCCATGCGTCCGGTAAGTTCCTCATAGGGAATGCGAGTGGTTCCATCCAGGTCAGACATGTAATATTCGTGCGGTTCCCGAACATCTAATAGAGTAAAATTTTGGTCTGAATCCATGCGTTTTTTCAACTCTTCAACGGAGGTCTCTTTCATGGCAAATAATTACATCAGGTTTGATAACGGTCTAATTTAAACTGCCGGCCAAGATACAGCTTTTTGGCTTCTTCATCTTCGGCAAGCTGCTCTGCTGTGCCCTCGCGCAGAATCCGCCCCTCAAACATTAGATATGCACGGTCGGTGATGGCGAGTGTTTCATGCACGTTGTGGTCTGTGATAAAAATACCGATGTTGCGGTGTTTAAGATCGGCCACAATCTGCTGGATATCTTCAACTGCAATCGGGTCAACACCGGCAAAAGGTTCATCAAGGAGGATGAATTTCGGTTTGGTGACAAGTGCACGGGCAATCTCGGTTCTTCGACGTTCACCGCCCGAAAGACTGTATCCTTTGTTGTTAACCACTTTTTGGAGACCAAATTCCTCAATCAATCGGTCAACCCGCTCATTTCTCTCTTTTTTTGAAACACCATGAAATTCAAGAATTGCGTGCAGGTTCTGTTTTACCGTTAGATTCCTGAACACACTTGCTTCCTGTGCCAGATAGCCGATACCCATCCTCGCACGCTGATACATGGGTTTACGGGTAATGTTCTTGTCATTGAGAAACACACGGCCCGAATTGGGTTTTACGATTCCGGTAAACATGTAGAACGTCGTTGTTTTACCTGCTCCATTCGGGCCAAGCAGCCCTACAATTTCACCCTGATTCACATTGATGGAAACATGATCTACGACTACCCGTTTGCGATAGCTTTTTACCAGGTCTACGCTGTGAAGCTTTAGTGGTGTATGGTCTTGTTCACTCATTCAAATGTATATGATCCTGCCTGTTCAATACAGGCTTTTGTGAGCTGAATCCCCGATTCAACATCAATGACAGCACACATCTCTACGGTACTATGAATGTATCTTAATGGGCAGGAAATGGATGTTACATGACTGCCGATTCCCATGAGATATTGCATTGCAGACGTATCGGTTCCTCCTACAGTTAGCACTTCTCTTTGATGCGGTATTGAATGGGACTCACCCATCTTTTCAAGATAGTTAACGAGTGCCGGTGTACAAATAATACTTCTATCCATCACCTTTATGCCGATGCCTTTGCCCAGTTCCGTGCATTTCTCGTGATCGCTTGCGCCTGGTAAGTCGTTTGCTAGGGTAACATCAAGGGCGATCCCGATTTCGGGCTGAATGGCCTGCGCAGCCACTCTCGCTCCGCGGATTCCAACCTCCTCCTGTACGGTGAATACGGCATAGAAATCACTATTGCATGTTTCAGCCCTGCGAAGAGCTTCTGCAAGAATATAAACCGAGATTCTGTTGTCGAGTGATTTAGATGAAATGCAGTCTCCCATCCTGGTGAGTTCGCGCGATCGGGTGACGGGCGTACCGTCCGGAACCAGTTCTTTCACCTTGTCGGCATCCAGGATGCCTGTGTCGATGTAAAGATTTTTCAGCTTTGTTTTCGATTTTTTCTCCTCGTCAGACTGCATATGCACCGGTTTGGACCCAATGACACCGGGGATGGTTTCACTACCGTGAATGAGCACCGGCTGCGAAACAAGTGTTTCTGCATCGAAACCTCCAAGTTCAGAAAAGCGGATGAATCCGTTGCTGTCGACCTTGGTTGTAATCAGGGAAATTTCATCCATGTGCGCCGCAGCCATTACGCGCGGCCCGTTGCCCTTTCTGCGAACAATCAGGTTGCCCATCCGGTCGGTATAGCATTCATCCGCATGGTTCTTAACGGCTTCCTCGATCACACTGCGAACGGGTCCCTCAAAACCCGGAGCTCCGGGAGCCGAAACAATTTTTTCAAGAAGCTCGAAATCCATGTCTCAGGAAAGTTGAAGTCTGTTGAATACGGAATCGAAGAAAAGCTTCCCGTCGCCGGAACCCAGAATTTGCTCCATGGCGCGCTCGGGGTGGGGCATCATACCAAGAACATTTCCGGCATTGTTGGTGATGCCGGCTATGGATGAAACAGAGCCGTTGAAGTTGGATTCTTCCGATACGTGCCCGTTTTCGTCGCAATACCGAAAGGCGACTTGATCGTTAGCCTCCAGTTGATTGAGCCCGTTCTCATCGATGAAATAGTTACCCTCGCCATGCGATACCGGGATATTGAGCACCTGGCCCTTTTCAAGATTGGCGGTAAACCAAGAGCGGGTGCTTTCAACTTTTATATGAACCTGCTTGCAGACAAAACGAAGCTTTTCGTTGTGAAGCATTGCACCCGGCAGCAGTCCCGATTCGAGCAGAATCTGGAAACCGTTACAGATACCCAGAACGGGGTTGCCTTTTTCGGCATAGCTGATCACGGAGTTCATGATCGGCGAAAACCGGGCAATGGCGCCAGAACGCAGATAGTCGCCATAAGAGAAACCTCCCGGCACAATAAGAAGGTCGATATCGTTCAGGTCGGTATCCTTATGCCAGAGAAAGCGGGTTTCTGCATTCATTACCTGTTTCATGGCATGATATGCATCATGATCACAATTTGATCCGGGGAAAACGATAACTCCAATTTTTTTTGACACGCTGATTTATCCTTTTATTTCTGTAATGAGTTGAATTTCGAGCAGCACGGAATTGATTTTAAGACACTCTTCGAACGAACCTTCAAAAACCGTTGCCTTGCCTTCGTTATGCACCGTGAGGGTAAGCTCCTCGGCATGCGATACCGAACAGCCAAGCGCCTTTATCAGCTGATTGATGACTTCATCGAATGTATGGATGTCATCATCGTAAAGAATGAGGCGCCATGGGTTGGTTACTAACTCTTCTTCTTCAGTGAGTTCAAGTACTTCAACATCGGGAGCTTTCGCAGGTTTTTCGCCTGAACTCATCTCTCGGTATGTTGAAAAGCAGTGCGGCATTTTTGTTCAGTTCTTTTCGATGTTGATCTGGTAATCTTCCATCACTTCGTTGGCAAGGAGCTTTGCACATGCAGAGTCGGCAAGCTCGTAGGCCTGCTTATCCGAGTCGGCGTTGATATCCATCTCAACAAATTTGCCAATCCGGACATCGCTGATACTGTTAATTCCCAGATTGTGAAGAGCGTTTTTTGCAGCCTTGCCTTTTGGGTCGAGGATGGACTTTCTGAGGGTAATGTTAATTTTTGCTTTATACATGCCTGTTTTTCGCGTTTTTGGAAAGCAAGTAAGTTAACCTTTCTGAGCTTCAGCCGCTACCTGATGTTCAATGGTTTGAACGGCTTTCTCAGTGCTTGTTATGCTCATATCTATAGTATGTACGAAGCTCCAGCGGCGCAGCCAGGTTATCTGGCGCTTTGCATAGCGGCGCGTTGCGGTTTTGATATCCTTCACCATCTGCTCATGATCCGTGATGCCATTTAGATAGTCGATAACCTGCCTGTAACCCACCGTCTGCAGAGCCTGAAGATCGGGTCTGTAGCCTTTTTCAAGTATTGATTGCGTTTCCTGTACCAGGCCTATTTCTATCATACGTTCGGTGCGACGATTAATTCGTACATGGAGCGCTTTCCGGGGATGGTGAAGAGCAAAAAAGTGAAAATCAGGCGGAAGGGTTGTTTCCCGGTTCGAATGAAAGCTGCTGAACGGTTTGCCGGTCTGAATCCAAACGTCAAGTGCACGGTAAATGCGCTGCCGGTTCATGCCGTCCATGGAAGCAGCATACTCAGGGTCGCATTCCTGAAGCTGCCGGTAGAGCGTCTCAATTCCTTCCCGTTTGTCGATCTGCTTCAGCCTTGTAATATTGTCTGCATTTGAGGATGGAATGTCATCCAGCGGCTTGATCAGTGACTGAAGATGAAGCGTGCTGCCGCCGCAGTAGATTACCCTGTTCCCGCGGCTTTCAATCTCATTAGCCCAGGCTTCGGCTCTCTTCCTGAAGCCGGCCACGTTGTCTTCTTCATTCAGATCAAGTACGGAGATGTTGTGGTGGGGAACTTCGGCCAACTGCTCAGGGGTTGGCTTGGCTGTTCCGATATCGATCAGTTTATAGCACTGGCGGGAATCTACGGAAATGATTTCCCCCCCGATATGTTTAGCCAGCGCAATTGAAAGATCGCTCTTTCCAGAGGCCGTTGGGCCAGCAATGATAATTCTCTGTTTCATCTTATTAAGATAAGGGAAACATCTCAAATCATGTAAAAAGCGGCGAAGACGGCATTGCGTGGAAATACGCTGAAAGCGGGTTCGAGAATGAATCGAAATGAAAAAGCTAAACCATTGAGCAAAAGGGAGCAAAATGGTGATTATAGGGTTTCTTTTCACTTTTCAGAGTTGCGGTATGAGGCAGGATTTGTTAGTATGTGCTATCTGTAAATCAAGCGAAAAGTGAGTAGCTGAGACATATCTGCCCATATAAAATCCTGATATCTGACTATGAAATTTAATGTATCCAGCAGCGACCTGAACCAGGGACTTTCGGCCGTAATCGGAGCCGTTCCAACCAAAGCCACTCTGCCCATTCTTGAAACAATTTTATTCGAATCTGAAGATGGCCGTCTGAAACTATCAGCCACTGATCTTGAAATATCCATCATTGAGTACATCGATGCTGATATAGAAGAAGAGGGCGCAGTGGCAATCCCAGCCAAGCGTTTGCTGGAAACGCTCCGTCAGCTCCCAGACATCCAGGTCTTTTTCAATGTGGACGAAAACCAGAATGTACAGTTTAAAACCGACAAGGGTACCTACAAACTGGTTGGCGAAGAGGCTGATGAGTTTCCTGAAGTGCCCGACATGACCGAAGGCGTAACCCTGAATACGGATACGGAGCTTATCACAAAAGCGATTGGCAAAACCATGTTCGCCGTATCCACCGACGACCTGCGCCCTGCTATGATGGGCGTCTATTTCGATATCGGTGCATCCGACAGCAAGTTTGTAGCTACCGACGGACATCGGCTTGTGAAGTTTGTCAACAAAAATCTCACTTCTGAAGAACCCCTGTCATTTATCGTGCCTGACAAGGCTCTCAATCTTGTGGCTAAAGCGCTCGACGGTGCCGACTGTGAACTCAATGTTTCTGACGATCATGCCCGTTTCAAGAGTGGAAACACCATGGTAATTACCCGGCTTATTAATGAGCAGTACCCCAACTACGAGTCGGTGATTCCACGCGACAATGACAAACACCTCTTGATTGATAAAAATCAGATGCTTGCCACGGTTCGCCGTGTGTCGGTTTTTTCAAGCACTACCACGCGGCAAATACGCCTTCAGCTGGGCAGTGACAAGATTACAATCAGGGCAGAAGACCTTGATATGAGCAGCGAGGCCAAGGAAACAATTTCGTGTGATTACGGTTCAGGGGAGATGGAAATCGGTTTTAACGCGAAGTATCTCGCAGATGTGCTCAGCAATGTTGATGTCGATGAAGCACGTTTTGAATTTTCTTCTCCCAACAGGGCCGGTATTGTAAAACCTGCTGAAGAAGGCGAAGGTGAAGAGATGCTGATGCTCGTGATGCCGGTTATGCTCAACAGCTATGCATAAGGAATGTCATCCATCATTACCCTTACAACAGACTTCGGACTGCAGGATCACTATGTAGGTGTAATGAAAGGGGTGATTCTCGGAATTGTTCCGGACGCCCGCCTGGTCGATATTTCCCATCAGATTCCGCCTCAGGATATCATGGCCGGAGCCTGGGTGGTCAGAAATGCATCGATGCGTTTTCCACCCGGAACGGTGCATCTTGTTGTTGTGGATCCCGGGGTAGGCACCACCCGAGACCCTGTGGCCATTGAGATCAACGACCAAATTTTTGTGGGACCCGATAATGGAATCTTTTCGCTCATCGCCGACGAATTTGATTACAGGGCATGGAAGCTTACAAACAGAAAGTATTGGGCTAAAAATCCATCCAACACCTTTCACGGCCGCGACATCTTTTCGCCGGTGGCAGCTCATCTAGCAAATGGCATTTCACTCACGGAGGTTGGCGAACCTGTAGACGAACTTGTTACCTATCGGTGGGCAGTGCCTATCACCGACAGTGACGGAATACAGGGGTGGGTCATTCATATCGACCGTTTTGGGAATCTCATTTCTAACATCCCTGAAGAAGTGATAAGAGTGTCGGTTGGGGATTCACGTTTTCGGATCTACGTTGGCAACACCATTCTTCATACACTGGTTGACCCCTTTGCATCTGTACCTGATGGCGAAGCTGCTGCCTATATCGGGAGCTCTGGAACGCTTGAAATCGCCATTAACAAGGGCAATGCAAGAGAGATGCTGGGAGTACGAAAGGGAGCCCAGGTATCAATTTTCTTGCAGAAGTAAAATTCCTCAAGAGGGCTTGCCTTGCGGCCGCCATCATCCTGCCAGGTATATCTGTGAACATATCTTCGTGATGTATCTGAACCTGCTTTTTTTAAGGTGCACGGTTGCAGAGCCGATAAACAGTGGTAAACCATTACCAAATAAGAAAAAATTATGAAGCTGTTTAAACTTGCAATTGTTGCCTTGTTAGTTGCAATCACTGTTTCCTGTTCTACGGAGGTGGATTTTCTGGAAGATGCTGATCTTATTATTACAAATGACGAAGATCTGTTATCGGAGCGGTTAACAATCGAAGATGAGGATATTTATATTGAACCGATGGATGATGAAATAGAATCGGAATTTGCAGCGAGGAGGAACAGATCTTTCGATCTCAGGCTCGTAGCAAGTATTCAATCACCGACAGTGAATGGTCAGCAGGTGCAGGCAACATCGGCTTCCGTATTTACAGGAGGGCCAAGGGCAGCAGTAAGCTATAACTTCAGGGGTGAATTTTACGCAGGGGCGCTGGATGTTCTTCAAATACCCTCTGGAAATAATAACAGGCTAAGGCTCAGGTCGGGTGTGCAGTTTACAGATGCGAACGCACACTCGGTATATGTCACTGATGATTATATTTGGGCTGCACACTCTTCTTTAAATCCTGAACTCGTGAATGAGGGTGAATTTTCAGCTGCTAGAAAATTCACCTTTAACGGATTCAATCTGCATCAGAATGCAACCGGCAGCATCTCAATGCAGGGTTTTGCAGCAAATAGCGTTAAAGAATTTGGCAACAGGGTCTACATTACCAGTGGCGATAATGCTGGCCTGTGGGTATATGATATAGGATTGTCGGAGTTGATTGAATTTTTCGACATTCCGGATGCAAGGTGGGTTGATGTAAACGAAACCTATATCGCGGTTTTACGCGGCGGCGAGAGCGCACGAATATATTTGTATGATACTGATACACTCGAGCCTGTTGCCGAGTATCCTTTTACAGGTGCTGATACGCCAGAGGCAAAGAACACCGTGGAATTGGCGGGCAATCTCGCATTAATCGCCGCCGGAAGGTCAGGTGCACATATTATGGATCTGAATGATGGCTCAATCTTAAGTACAATTCCAATACCGAGCCCGGCAAGCCTTGGGCTGGATCCTGCTAAAGTTGAAACCAATGCCGTTTCTGCCGACGGTGAGTATATTTTCATATCAAACGGTGAAGCGGGTGTTTACGTGGCAGAAGCTTCAACTGCTTTAAGCAGTTTTAACAGCGGAAATAATTTGGATATTCAGCTATTGGGTTCTCTGATGTTTGATGACCTTGAATCGGTAAATCATGTTTCTTTCCGGCAAAATCATCTGATTGTTGCTGTTGGCACAGGAGGAGTTAAGGCTGTAAGGCTCACCAGAAGATGAGGTCAAGATTAATGCAGTTGTTTCCGCTCACAGGAAACGCAGATTGATTTAAAATTATTCTGGATTAAATTGAAAGGCTGGTTCGTAAATCATTGGAATGGTTTGCAACCAGTACCTTTAAGACGCCGTAGTAAACATAATTGCAGGCTAATAGGCAGCAGAAATCAACGGCCCTCAATTTTAATTCAGAATACATCATGGCCCTACACGTACGCTCACCTCTTCACGATCGTGAAACAATCGAGGTTCCGGAAAAAGTATCGCATCTCTCCAAACCCTTCAACGGAACGGTGGGTTCAGCAAAGGGAGATGAGTACCTGATCAGCAATAACATCATCGATCTGCTTCCTGCGGAAAAAGAGTACTCGCTTGCACAAAGCACGAATCATTGGAAAGTTACGGCTTCGGTGTATGAAGACCTTTGGCGAAAGCGGTCTCTGACACTACTTACAGGCGAGGATTTTCCCATCGAAAAAGAAAAAGAACTCTTGCTTGAATGGGTAAAACCTAAAGCAGGGTCAACTTATCTCGATGTAGGTTGTTCCACAGCACTCTACGCTCGAACGTTAAAGGCCGCCGAGCCCAAAAGCAGCTTGGTTGCACTCGACTTTTCCAAGGCGATGCTTCTCGAAGCCCGGCTGAAAGCGGAGGCAGATCAGACAGATATGTACTTTGTCAGGGCAGATGGCAGAGAGATGCCCTTTTTTGGAAAAACATTTGACGGAGTGGTACTGGGTGGTACCCTGAATGAGCTTACTGATGAATTGAAAGTACTTTTTGAGTGCCGGCGGGTTATGAAGGATAGCGGTGTAATGTTTATGATGCACCTGATCAAATCAGAGCACTGGGCCGGGCGCTTGCTTCAGGAGTCGGCTGAATGGAGTGGAATTCATTTCTGGAGCGTGGATGACAGCAACGAGTTGTTCGAACGAGCCGGGTTTACAGTTGAAGAACAATTTACGAGAGGAATTGTCTGTTTTACCAGGCTAAAGCCGGTATAATTTATCAGTTGGTGCATTTCACATCCTGTTGGGAGCGGTGATACCGAGGATGCTCAGGCCGTTCTTCAGAACACCGGCCGTTGCCCTGGCAAGTTCACTCCTGGCGTGCATTAATGGATCATTCTCGCCCACGATTCTGCAGTCGTGATAAAATGAAGTAAAAGCAGAGGCCAGTTCATTTAGGTAAGTGATAACCCGGTGCGGTTCGCGATGCGCGGCAGCAACAGATACAGCTTCAGGAAAAGCAAGGAGTTTTTTGATCAGAGCGATCTCGGTTTCATGGTTGAGCAGCGCCAGATCGGGTTTGCTGTTGAAGGACCCTAACTCAGAAACTTTTCTGAGAATAGACTGAATCCGTGCATGCGCATACTGCAGGTAGAATACGGGATTTTTTTCGCCGGCTTCCTTGGCCTGTGCCACATCAAATTCAAGGTGTGTATTTGGAGAACGCATCAGGAAAAAGAAACGGGTTACGTCTTCGCCAACTTCATCCATTAGCTCATCGAGCGTAACGAAGTTTGCCTTTCGGGTGCTCATTTTATAGGGCTT
>PWWL01000076.1 GCA_003561515.1 Balneolaceae bacterium | reverse complement strand
GATCTCGTTCTGTTTGTAGCCAAGGTTCTTGAGCGCGCGGGGTACACTCTGGTTGATAATCTTAAAGTACCCGCCTCCGGCCAGTTTCTTGAACTTGACGAGGGCAAAATCGGGCTCGATGCCGGTGGTGTCGCAGTCCATAACCAGGCCGATGGTACCCGTGGGGGCAATCACCGTTACCTGCGCGTTGCGGAAACCGTTCTTCTCGCCAAGCTTTAGGGCCGCATCCGAATCTTCCCTGGCAGCCTTGAGCAGGTAGCCCGGACAAGTGTTGGCGTCAATACCCATCGGTTTAATGGTGAGCTCTTCGTACTCATCGGGCGATACGTTGTAGGCCGCCCGGCGGTGGTTGCGGATCACCCGCAGCATATGCTCTTTGTTGCGCTCGTAGCCCTCGAATGCGCCCAGCTCGCCGGCCAGTTCAGCGCTCGTTGCGTACGACTTCATATGCATAATGGCCGTGAGTGCACCCGCGATGGCGAAACCGTCTTCACTGTCGTAGGGAACGCCCTGCACCATCAGCGCAGCACCGAGGTTGGCGTAGCCGAGGCCCAGCGTGCGGAAGAGGTACGAGAGTTCGGCAATTTCTTTGGAGGGAAACTGAGCCATCAGCACGGAGATCTCGAGGACGGTTGTCCAAATGCGCGTGGCGTGGCGGATCGACTTAACATCGAACTCTTTGCAGCTCTCATCGGTGAAGAATTTCATCAGGTTCAGCGAGGCGAGATTGCACGCGGTGTTATCGAGGAACATGTACTCAGAGCACGGGTTACTCGCCTTGATCTCGCCATCCTCGGGGCAGGTGTGCCACTCGTTGATGGTGTCGTGGTACTGCGTCCCGGGGTCGGCGCAGCTCCATGCAGCAAAACTGATCTGGTCCCACAGGTCGCGGGCATTGAGGGTTTTCATCGGCATAGGTTCGCGTCCCTCTTCTTTTGCCTTGCGTTTTTCGATGCGTCCGTACAGGTTCCACTCCTTACCGTCGATCACCGCCTGCATAAAGCTATTCGGCACTCGTACGGAATTGTTGGAGTTCTGTCCGCTCACGGTCATGTAGGCTTCGGAATTCCAGTCGGTGTCGTAGGTGTCAAATTCGATGTCGGTGAAGCCCTGTGCGGCAAGCTGGATCACACGCTCAATGTAGTTGAGCGGCACCTGCACGCGCCTGGCCTGACGGATGGCGTTGCCCAGCTCCTTGTTCTTGAGTGCATCGCGGCTGTAGGCGCCGTTGAATGTTTTGCCCTCAAACTCTACCGGCTTGTGGCAAAGCGAAATGATGTTCTTAAGGTGCTTCTGGGTGATTTTGGAGCCGGCCACGATGGCAGCCACTTTCTGCTCCTCGCGCACCTTCCAGTTTATGTATGCCTCGATGTCTGGGTGATCGAGATCAAGCGTAACCATTTTGGCGGCGCGGCGCGTGGTGCCTCCCGATTTGATGGCACCCGCAGCGCGGTCGCCGATTTTGAGGAAGCTCATGAGGCCCGACGACTTTCCGCCGCCGCTCAGAGACTCCCCTTCACCGCGCAGGGCGGAGAAATTGGTTCCGGTGCCCGAACCGTACTTGAAGAGGCGTGCCTCACGAACCCAAAGATCCATGATGCCGCCGTCGTTCACCAGGTCGTCGCTAATGCTCTGGATAAAGCATGCGTGCGGCTGGGGATGGCTGTAGGCATCTTTCGATTTGGTAAGCTTGCCGGTATTGGCATCTACATAATAGTGGCCCTGTGCCGGTCCGTTGATGCCGTAGGCCCAGTGCAGGCCGGTATTGAACCACTGCGGACTGTTGGGTGCAGACATCTGGTTAGCCAGCATGTAGCAGAGCTCAGCGTAAAATGCTTTGGCATCCTCTTCGGTAGCAAAATAGTCGTGCTTCCACCCCCAGTAGGTCCAGCAGCCCGCGAGGCGGTTAAACACCTGCCGGCTGTCAATCTCGTGGGTGTAGCGCTTGTCTTCATCCAGCTTCTTAAGTTCTTTGGTGTCGACTTCGGATCGCTGCAGCCATTTAGGCACACCTTTCTCGGCAATCTTCTTCAGCTTTACCGGTACGCCGGCCTTCCGGAAATATTTTTGGGCGATAATATCTGTGGCAACCTGCGACCATGAATCCGGCACAACCACATTCTCCATTCGGAAAATGAGCGAGCCATCTGGATTTTTGATTTCCGATTTTCTCTCGACGAACTTGATGTCGCCATACGGATTTGTCCAATCCGAATTGGTATAAAGACGATTGAAATGCATAGAAATAGAACTCCTTAAACGTTAAGAATTTTACTGTTTGTGACAGGCAAATGAGAGCCGGGGTACCGTGAAGTAGTGCCATGCAATATATCCGTACAGGCAGGCTCCATCAAGAAAAAAATGAATTATTTTTCCACAAACAGCCATAGTTATCCACATTGATTTTATAACGTACACCAATTAATTCGGCTATCTGAAAATGGCATGCCTATGCCATATGCAAACCATTGCAGAACCGGAATTTTTCAATGAAGCCTTATCAGGGTTAAACCTTGATCACACATCTTGAAAGCGCGTTTAAGCCGCTGATTTGTGGGTTTTTGGGTTTTCCACAAAAAGCGCGGGTTATCCACAATGCATGCTGTTTTACAACTGACACAAAAGTGTCTATGTGTGTTTCGATGTAATGATGTGGCAACAGTTCAGTAGCAGATCATTGTCCGTTGTAGATCTCAGCATTCGACCAATTGAAGACCTTTATCACCATCTGCCAAAAGCAGATAGATTCAATTATTTTTTATATTATATTATAATTTCAGAAACATGTTTTAATCATTTTTAGTTGTCTGAATAATGGTCATGTTTTCAAAAAGACGTTGAACCTGCTTCACAGGCAGGTGATTTGCAATTTGTGATTGGTTCTTGCTTCATCAACAAATGGTGAATCAAATATCATCCCAAATTGCCATTATCGATTCGGTAACCCAGAAGCGCCCATACCGGAAATCGGGGATAAACCCGGTGCCTCCATTCCTGAAATCACGGAATACCTCCGGAATGCAACACCGTAGTTTTTCAAAGATCGCGGCCGGAGGTTTGGGGACGGGCGTACCTTTTTGGATTTTCTTTTCAAAGGCACGCACTAGCCCGCTTTTCTCACCAAGCTCCTCTTTTATCCCCCGAAGCGAAATTTGATCACATGCAAGGCGTCCTGAAAATGGTGGCGGATGCGTACCTAAGTACGCTGAGCAAACCTCCCCCGAAGCACCGGGGCGCAGCAGGTGGTCAAATTTCGCTGTCGCGTTCAAAAAATGGGCACTGCGTGGGAATCGCATTCGCTCTGAGCGCAGGACTTACACACTGTATTTTATAAAAGCTGAATAATTTGCCGCTGGATATTGATTTAGAATGAGTTAACAACTTAACACAGTATTATTTGTGAGTACCGAGCGAAGCGATTACCGTGAAACGCTCATCTTTTCCTCACGCAGTGAAATGCGGACTAGACGCTGAAAGCGTCACACAACATCCCGAGAATTCGGGAGGGCAACGCCCCGGGTAAACGGATCAAGGGATTCCAAAACCTGAGTCTCAATCCCTATCAACACTCACATCCTAATCGAGGGGTTGCGGAAAAAAACCGTCAATAGCTTCATCACCCAATTGCATCTTGTTTAATCCCAATATATGTCATGCTGAAAACCATTTTGCCTGGCCAAATCGCTCTTCTGTAAATCATTGCGGCTCTGACACCAACCCATAGCAACTCGTAAGGCCACCACGATTTTCGTGCTTGAAACAAATTGGTCTCCCTTTTTAGACTGAACTAACTATTAAATTCATTAACCCAATATCTTCGCAATCATTTTTCATGAATAGAATCAAAACACTTTTCCAGTTCAACCGAAAAATGTAGCTTTCATACTTCAACTAAAAACTCTTCAAAACGATTGGAGCCATGAAGATCAAGACACTGTTTATTTCACTCTTTCTGCTACTGCTTCTTCCCTTATCTGTAACTGCTCAATCCAGTGGATGGGTAATCGAGGCTGATGATATCGATCCGAACAATTATTACGGCATCACGGTGGCCAACGGAATGGTTGGTATTGTTTCATCTGCCGAACCCCTCCGGGTAAGTGAAACCGTTCTGAACGGGGTGTACGATTTCTACGGACGGGGACGATCCTCCAACATTCTGCGCGGATTTAATTTTGCCGGAATGAACCTCGATGTAGACGGGCGTCGGATAAACTCAAACAACATTTCAAACATGCGCCAGAAGCTGAACATGAGGGAGGCCTACTTCGAAACCACGTTCGATTATGAGGATAAAGTCACCGTTACTTACCGGGTCCGGGCTCTTCGGCATCTGCCTTTCACCAGCATGATTGAAATGGAAGTGACCGCCCGACAGGATGTAACTATCCGTCCAGCCAGCGTGATTGAGGCTCCAGACCACCTGCGCGATGTTAGAAACTATTATGCTGTGATTGACCGACCGCATGTCAAAATTCCGCTGCTCACATCGGTAGCCGACAGCCCTACAGGCAAGCATACCGTTGCCGTTTCTAACAGCTTCCTGTTCGAAGAGGATGAAATGCCTCACTATATCCATGAAGACTGGGATCACAATATGCATCTTGTACATCTCACCGTGGATCTTCGACGCGGTGAAACCTATCGGTTTTCGGTAGTCAGTTCTGCTACTTCCACCGAACACTTCTCCGATCCCCATAGTGAAGCCGAGCGCCTCAGCGTGTATGCGATGCTCGAAGGTCGCGACCGCCTGTTGATGCGACACAATGCCGAATGGGATAAATTATGGGAGAGCGACATCATTATTGAAGGAAATGATCGCGATCAGCTTGATGTGCGATCTGCGCTGTACCACCTCTATTCGTTTGTTCGAGAAGGATCACGGTTGAGCCTTTCGCCCATGGGCCTCTCCGGCCTTGGCTACAACGGCCATGTGTTCTGGGATACCGAGATCTGGATGTACCCACCGCTGCTCATCATGCATCCCGAACTGGCCCGGTCCATCATCGACTACCGGACCGACCGGATAGATGGAGCACGCATGAAAGCGTTCAGCCACGGATACCGGGGTGCCATGTTCCCGTGGGAGTCGAACGATCTTGGCGAAGAGGCAACTCCGTACTGGGCACTTACCGGGCCATTCCAGCATCATATCACTGCCGTTGTGGGCATTGCCTTCTGGAACTATTTCAGGGTTACGCAGGACAAGGAGTGGCTGGAACAGGATGGTTATCCGCTTCTGCAGGAAGTGGCCGAATTCTGGCTCAGCCGGGTTGAAGAGAATGAAGAAGGCGGGTTCGATATCATCAACGTGGTGGCCGCCGACGAACACGCTGAAAATGTGGATAACAACGCCTTTACCAACGGCACGGCCATCAACGTGCTTCGATACGCCACAAGAGCCGCTGAAATACTGGGCCACGAACCCGACCCGATGTGGGCCTATGTGGCCGACCGCATTCCGATTCTTGAATTCCCGGACGGCACTGTTCAAGAACACGCCACCTATGAAGGTGAAATGATAAAGCAGGCCGATGTGAACCTGCTCACCTATCCGCTCGGGATCGTAACCGACCGTGAGCAGATGCGAAAGAATCTGGATTACTACCAGCAGCGCGTTGATCCGGAAGGACCGGCGATGACGCATTCGGTATATTCAGTCATCAGCTCACGCCTCG
>PWWL01000204.1 GCA_003561515.1 Balneolaceae bacterium | reverse complement strand
GAAGTGAGCATCGATCACGGGTATCACGTGTGGCTGAAAGACCAGAGCCTGGATAATGCCGCCAAAGGCAGGGGTGAAATCGAAAAGAACCTGGAAAAGAACGTGAGCAAACGGATCATCTCTTCGTTTGAGAAAGATGAAAAACTGAGTTTGGTCCACCCCACCGACAGTTACGACGGTTTTGATAAAATCGACCTTGTGATCGAAGCGGTATTTGAAGACCTGGACCTGAAGCAGTCGATCGTTGACGAGGTGGAGGAAGCAGGATCGGAAACCACCATCTTTGCATCCAACACATCCTCGCTGCCAATCGGCGACATCGCGGCAAAAGCCAAACGGCCGGAAAATATTATCGGGATGCACTACTTCTCGCCCGTTCAGAAGATGCCGCTGCTGGAGATCATCAAAACCGAAAAAACGGCCGACTGGGTCACCGCCACCGCCTATGATTTGGGAATCAAGCAGGGCAAAACCGTGATCGTAGTGAACGACGGCCCCGGATTTTATACAACGCGCATCCTCGCGCCATTCATGAATGAGGCCCTGCTGCTGCTGGAGGAAGGGGCATCCGTTCAACAGCTCGACAAGGCGATGAAGCAGCTCGGGTTTCCGGTGGGCCCGGTGGCCTTGTTCGACGAAGTGGGCATTGATGTGGGAGCCCATGTGGCAGAGGTGCTGAGCGACAAGTTCGAAGAGCGAGGCGCCAAAACCAGCAAAAAGGCAAAGGAGCTGATGGAGGCCGGCTACAATGGCCGCAAAAACCGGAAAGGATTCTACAAATATGAGAACGGATCGAAGAAGAAAAAGAAGGAGGTCAATAAGGAAATCTACTCCTTCTTCGGCGGGCCGGAGCGCAAGCGGTTCGACGACGAAGAGATTAAGCAGCGGCTTTCGCTGGTGATGGTAAATGAAGCAGTGCTCTGCTTGCAGGAGGAGATACTCCTCAGCCCGGTTGACGGCGATCTGGGCGCTATCCTCGGCCTGGGATTCCCGCCGTTCCTGGGCGGGCCGTTCCGTTACATCGACCGCGAGGGCGCCGATACCATCGTGGAGCAAATGCAAGAGCTTCAGAAAGAGCACGGGGCACGCTTTAACCCGGCGAAGCTGCTACTTGACAAAAGCAAGAAGAACGGCCGGTTTCACGCGGATTGATATAACCACCCCTGTCTGCCGAGGCCTCGGCACAGGCAGGCCCGGCCCCTCCCCCGAAGTCTCGGGATCAAAAGAGACTTACGAAGGAGGGGAGCTTCTTTGTCAAAATTCTAATCTCGCCTATATCGACACATTCAGGGCGGTAAAAAACGGAAAAGCTGCTTAACGGCCCGCGCTTCAAGCCATCGCGATTCATTTGCAGCCCATTGTGCCCATCTTGGTTAAACTGCAAAAGCAATTTATCGTAGGGAATCCCCTGATATCCGTACTCGGGAGCTCACCATACCCTCTCCGCGTCGCTTTGATTTTCTTTCAGGCAACAGAACTACATCTGCGAAACACTGCGCTCACTCTGCGTGACTCAGCGATAAACAAAACGACGTATCTCTCACAGAGTTGCTTGAATGATCCGCTGAGTTTCACTGAACCAGAATCTAAAAACCCAGGGAGCAAGCCATGAGACTGAAAGGAAAAACAGCCGTCATCACCGGGGGTGCGGGCGGTATCGGACTGGAGACAGCAAAAATATTTTTAAATGAAGGAGCCGAAGGCATTCTCCTGGTCGATCTCAACGAAGACCAGCTCAAAGACGCTGCAAAGTCACTTGATTCGGGGAATGTTCACTACTTCGCGGCAGATGTATCCAAAAACGACCAGGTGAAAGCGTACACCGAAAAGGCGATCAAAGAGATGGGAAAAATTGATGTGCTGTTTTTGAACGCCGGGATCGAAGGAGTGGTGAAGCCGCTCACCGAGTATCCTGAGGAGATGTATGACAAGGTGCTTGCCGTGAATGTGAAAGGCGTCTGGCTGGGATTGAAACACGCTTTCCCGCATATGATTGAAAACGGTGGCGGCAGCGTTATTATCACATCATCCGTAGCAGGAATGATGGGAACAGCAAACGTGATGGCCTATGTTACCAGCAAGCATGCCCTTAACGGGACGATGCGTGTAGCCGCGCTCGAAGGTGCACCGAACAAGATCCGCGTTAACAGCATTCATCCGTCTCCGGTAGACAACCGAATGATGCGCTCGCTTGAGGAAGGATTTGCACCCGGCGGCGGCGAAGAGGCGAAAAAGGGATTCGAGCAGATGATTCCGCTCGGACGCTACGCCAACAACGACGAAATCGCAACGGTGGCGCTCTTCCTGGCATCTGACGACAGCAAGTTTATGACCGGGGCCATGGTTCCGGTGGATGGCGGGCTCACGGTTTAACAATCGTACTGAATATCTTTTTGCGGGGTAAGGAAGAAAACACGTGGAGTGTATTGTCTGGATAATGACAGTCCAACAAACCCCTCCTCGAAGTGTCTGGATTTCCAAAAGCTCTCAACTTGAGAGGGAACTGAGGGATGTTCACCGCTATGTGGAGATTTTGATTATTTGTTGATATCCTGCCACATGCAAATTTCTTTACACTTCTCTCCCGGCAGAAAAGCATTGCCGGGTTACTTTGTCCCGCATTCAAAGATATGACCAAACCAAACAAAAACTCCCTCTCTACTAATAAAGGCACGGAACACAGTGACGCCGTAAATCCGAATTTCAAGGCGAAGAAGCTTACGCTAAAGAGTGTGGAGGAGTATGTTCAGGGCGTTCGATCGGGCAGCCGTTCGGTGTTATCACAGGCTATAACTTTGATTGAAAGCTCCAGGAAAGATTACCTGGAAACGGGACAGGAAGTGCTTGAGGCTGTTCTTCCGCACACCGGAAATTCGGTGCGAATAGGGATTACCGGAGTGCCGGGCGTTGGTAAAAGTACCTTTATCGAAGCCATGGGCCAGCACCTGATCAATCAGGGAAAGAAACTCGCCGTACTGGCCATAGACCCCAGCAGCAGCCGTTCGAAGGGGAGTATTCTTGGTGATAAAACTCGTATGCCGGTGCTTTCGGCCAGTGAGAACGCCTACGTACGCCCATCACCCGCGTCAGGTACTTTGGGCGGCGTAGCCCGAAAAACCCGCGAAACCATGCTTTTGTGCGAAGCGGCCGGCTACGACACTATTTTCATTGAAACTGTTGGCGTAGGACAGTCAGAAACTACCGTTCACTCAATGACCGACTTTTTTCTGCTGCTGATGCTGGCCGGAGCTGGGGATGAACTTCAGGGAATTAAGCGTGGCATCATGGAGATGGCCGATCTGATTGCCATTAACAAAGCCGAGGGAGATAACATCAAGCCGGCTGAACAGGCAAAACGAGAGTACGAGAATGCACTTTCACTTTTCCCGCCACCGCCATCCGGATGGAAACCCAAAGTGCTGACCTGCTCCGCGCTTCATCAAAAAGGGATTGAGGAGATCTGGAACGAGATTGATTCATACCTCAATCTCACATCAGAAAGCGGATATTTCATCGAAAGAAGAGGTGAACAGGCGGTTAACTGGCTGCATGAAACCGTTCATCAAAAAATCTCCGAGCACTTCCGGAATCATTCAGAAGTAAAGAAAAAGCTCCCGGTTTTTGAGAAACAGGTCGCTGAGGGCAAAATCACGTCGCAGAAAGCTGCTGCCAAACTATTGGATCTTTTCAAGTTTAATAGATAAACCGATTGAGGGCTTTGCAGAACCGGTCTTTTGCACAATGGCTACGTTATCGGTCGGTTGAAATCCCCACATATGGCTATATACTGCGGTTTCAACCTTCCTCTGGCCTTGCCCTTGAACAAAATCCCTGGTTCTGCAAAACCCTCCGGTTGTAATAGCTTCTGTGCCTCTCTCCCCTGACGCCAATTTTAATGGAATCTATCGTGTTGTTTCTGTAATGTTAACGCCAGGGATGCAATTGTTTAATAAAACTTTGTAGGTTATGAAAGCAAAATCAACATTCATCATCCTGGTATCAGCTTCGCTGTTGTTTGCATATTCCTGCTCCGATACCGTAGCGACCGAAGAAATTCCTGATATCCCGGAATTCCCATCTTTTGCCGAAGCATCTGTTGCCGGGCCTTACCAAACATTTAACGAGACTCGCGCTCAGCACCCGTACGATGACACCCATTTTTCAAATGCACTCGACAAAATGCAGGATGTGTTCATGATGTTTATTCAGGCGGTAACCGTACCGGCTTACATGTTTGAACTGACTGCAGAATCCGAACCCGATTTCGAGAATAATACATTTATGTGGGCTGTAGACACCGCTTCAGATGAACTGATTTCTTCATCTTTTGTAACCACTGCTTCAATCAATGATGATGACTCTGTTGAATGGGTTATCTATTCTCAAATTGCCGGTATGATTCCCGGTTCTGGCCTTCAACAAATTGAATTCGTCAGGGGCATCGATGATCGAGATCATTTCTCGGGCGCCTGGGAAATACAAATCTTCAGGGAGCTTGGCTTCTCCGGTGGTTTACCAGACCCTTCAGACCGCTTTGATAACATGTTCGACCTATTCAGTCCATTTACTTTTAACTGGGATGTACGCGCTGCAGATGATAAAACCCTCACTATTGAAAGAGATGGCGGTGATCACCCATTTTTTGCCTCTTTCAGCCAAAACGGAGCCGAATTCTCGTTTGAGCTATTAACCGATGAAGGCAGTCTTTTCACGATTTTCTGGGACTCTGAAAGCGGAGAGGGTTTCTATGAGCTCAACGGCGAGAAATTCTGCTGGGACAGCAGTTTTCAGGATACCTTGTGCGGCGAGTGAAATTGTGTTGAACATCTGAATCAAATCAACACCGGCAGGTGAATCGATCTGCTTCAAGGGGATCTTTAAGCCTTTTCTCTGCTGAAATCGCAAAGACTTAATTCATCTCCAGCTCGGCCTTCTCAGAACTGAAACCCACATCCTCTTCCTTACTTTTGCACTCCTTAAAAGCAAAATTTTTTGGTATCTAAAAATGAATGTTTAGGTATCCCGAAAGGATTTGAGCTCGCATAATGCTTTAGATGGTCTCCTTTTCAGATAAGATATATCGGCCTTGAATTCCCGGTTCGTAAGGTGGAGCGGTGCCTTACGAATCCTAAGCCACGCGGGGCATGAATGAACCATGATTTAATAAGTCATCAAGGCGTGGCCTTGGATTCGTACCGCGCAGCCGCGGCGAACTGCTTCGGGAATTCACCGCCTTGATTTTTTCGTTCTTTTGTATCAAGACAAAAGAACAAATCTTCGGGGATACACCACCTTGTCCAAAGACGTCGGGGTGGCACTTTTGCCCTGTAGCGATCACTGTATGGTATCAAGACAAAAGGACAAGAGAAAAAGTTAGCTGCAACAACACCATGATACAGCAGATCAAGATGAAAAGCAGGTATCAGGCTATTGGCGTAACGATTTGGAAGGCAGGTTAAGCGACCTGCTTCAAGGGGATCTATTTGCGCCTTTTCTCTGCTGAAATCGCAAAGACTTAATTCATCTCCAGCTCGGCCTTCTCAGAACTGAAACCCACATCCTCTTCTTTTTCTTCACCAACCGCTTTCTCCATTTCTAATCGCAGCTTTTGAATGGAAAGCCCGCTTGTAAGGCCCCCGTTTTTCGCTATCGAAATACGCCCGGTTTCCTCCGAAACAATCACCACAAACACATTATTTGTTTCACTGACGCCTACCGCTGCCCTATGGCGCGTTCCGAAAACGGATGAGATGTTCGGGTTTTGTGAAATTGGCAGGTAGCAGCTGGCGGCAACAATACGGTTATTCCTGATCACGATTGCCCCGTCGTGCAGCGGCGTATCTTTCTGAAAGATTGTCTGAATCAATTCGGAGTTTACTTTGGCATCAAGCCGTATACCAACATCCACAAGATCCTGCAGGGATGAGCTTTTGGCAAACACTATGAGCGCGCCGGTTTTGGTTTGTGCCATATTTTTCACTGCAGTGATAACCTCCTCGATAACGCTTTCAGAGCCGGTTCGCCCCATCAATCGGTCAAAGGTGGTATTTTGACCCAGACTGTAGAGAAGCTTTCTGATTTCGGGCTGGAAAATGATAAAGACAGCCAGTACACCGACGTCGAGTACGCTTCGCAGCATAAAGTTGAGGGTGGTAAAACCAAGAAGGCTTACAACGGCATTAATCACGATAATGAATAGCAGGCCCAGGGCCGCCTGAATGGCAAACGTTCCCCGTATCCACCTGTAGAGGTAGAACAGCACCAGTGCAATGACCAGTGTTTCCAGCAGGTCTTTCAGACCAAAATCGAGAAAACCTATGGGTATCACGTTTATGGGTTAGATGAGAGTCTTGAGTCCTGAGTCTTGAGAATCCTTAATCTCAAGACTCAGGACTCAAGACTCAAGACTATTATAAACCTTAATCGAGTCTGCAGCTTCCTGAACGTCATGCACTCGAAGAATCGAAGCCCCCTGTAATAATGAGTGATAATGTACTGCAATTGTTCCCGCCAGCCGTCCGTCTACAGGCCTGTTGTTTAATATTTGGCCTATCATTGATTTGCGGGATGCACCCATCAACAAAGGGTAGCCAAAGTTACTGAATTTTTTCAGCCCTGCAACAATAGAACAGTTGTGTTGCAGTGTTTTGCCAAAACCTATGCCCGGATCAAGAATAATCGACTCGACTCCGGCTTGTTTGAGAGCCTCAATCCCTTCTTTAAAAAAAGTGGTAATCTCATCAATCACATCATTATACTGCGGATTGAGCTGCATGGTTTTGGGGTCTCCCTGACTGTGCATCAAAACATAACCGGCCCCGTAGGAGGCACAAAGTTCTGCAAGCCGCGGCTCTTTTTTCAGGCCGCTTACGTCGTTTACGATGTGTACCCCAGCCTCCAGAGCCTTTTTCGCAACGCCGTATTTGGTTGTGTCAATTGAAAAGATGACATCGGGAAAGCGCTCAAGCGCTTGAACAAGAACGGGAATGGTTCTTTTTATCTCTTCTACTTCAGAAACGGGGTTGGAGCCCGGTCGCGTAGACTCTCCGCCAACATCAATGATTTCCGCACCTTCCGCTATCATAGCTTCGATGCGAATAAGAGCCTTTTCCGTGTCGGTGTATTCCCCTCCGTCTGAAAAAGAGTCGGGAGTTACGTTTAAAATCCCCATTACTTTCGGACGTCCGAAAGTAACTTCAACTCCGCGAATGTTTAAACTGGCTTTTTGATTCAATTCCGAATGTTTATCCCCGACCGTTTAGTCCCAGTCTTCGATCAGAGCATCCAACTTATCTTTTTTCTCTGCCCATTCGTCTGCCTCAGGTAAAGCGTCCTTTGTCTCATTGATAACTTTGTCTTCCCATTTCTCGGCAAGCCGCTCATTAAGTTCGATGTAATGCTCCCATTCCTCAGGTACCTCATCATCCGGATAAATGGCCTCAACCGGGCATTCCGAGACACACGCGTCGCAGTCGATACACTCGATCGGGTCGATAGTAAGAAAATTGGGACCTTCGCGAAAAGCATCTACCGGACACACAGCAGCGCAATTGGTGTATTTACAATTAATGCAGGGTTCAGTTACTACGTAAGCCATTCAGATTTTTGGTTTATGTTCTTTGATTTGCTGTTTTAACATGGAATTGTATCCGAAAATCGTCTAAGATGCAATTCAAAATCGACTATTTAACCTCAAAAGTACTGGAAGCGTTTCCGCAACTTACTGCCTAAGAAAATGTAATAGACGGTCTCGTTCGCCATCGTTCTTTGCCGGCCCCAGTCCCAGCAACCTGCTCATAAGTTCATAAAGATGCACCGATTCAAAGGCCTCAACCGTTTCACCCCGGAGAAAATCGGGCCCTGAAGCTGAGAAGAACGTGTGCATTTCAGGAGTGTCATTATCAAACCCGTGGTTCCCGGCGGGAATTCCTCTCTGTTCAAAAAATGGACGGCTGGTTATTGTGTACGACATGTCTGCAATCATGATGGTTTCGGGTATCCGGTAGTGGTTCGTAAAACCGAAACGCTCTGGCACATCTTCCCGCAAGTAAACCGTGTATCCGTGATTATCTTCTTCTTTTTTCAGGGCATTGTAAATCTCTTCGGTTCTGCCTTCATGAGGCCGAATCATGGCTACCGGTGTCCAGTCCACCATGTCTACGTGGTCCAGGTTGATCAGGTCATCCAGGAATACAAGTTTGTCTTCCGACATCTCGGCCATTCCATGATCGGATGTGAGGATAACATTGAGCCTGTCTGTCATCCCGATCTCTTCAATTTTGCTGAACAGGTGCCCAAGCAGATCATCCATCTCTTTTACCGCCTCATCCACCTCCGCAGAATTTGGCCCGTAAGCGTGACCACGGCTATCTACGAAGCTGAAATAGAGTGTTGCAAAATCGGCCCTTACATCACCGTTTGGATCGAGCCATTCGGCTACCTGGTCGATGCGGTCGCGGTTTGGGATGGAGCCGTCATAGTCAACCCATTTTGTTGGCCTGACCCCGTTGATAGATGCTTCCGAACCCGGCCAAAAAAAGGTGGCTGCTGTTTTCCCCTGTTTTTCGGCTGTAATCCAGATCGGCTCTCCTCCCCACCATCGTTCATCGTTGGGACTGTCGTCGGGCGGCCCATAACTAAATCGTTCACCCAGCTCATAGTCAAAAAAACTGTTGGATATGATTCCGTGATTTTCAACATATAGCCCTGTTGCCAACGTCCAGTGCGTTGGAAATGTCTTTGTTGGAAATGATGGAATCATGTATTCGGCTTTGATACCGGAGTCAATGAATCGGTCGAAATTGGGAGTCTCATTTCTCTCGAGATATTCGTTTTGAAATCCGTCTATCGAAATTAGCAGAAGCGGATTTATTTCGCCTTCAGTTGTTAACCCGGCTTCGGATGTACACTGAACTGCCGTGATTGCAAGCATCGTAAATACAGCTAAAATCAGACTGCGGAAATACATAGATCTTTATCTCTGTTTTTGCATTTAAGTTTGCATCAATGATAAGGAAATCAGGCCCTATATGCGGTTAAAACAAACGATTTTTGTTTACGCAAAAAATTATGATAAAAAAAAGAGGCTGACCGATTGGCCAGCCTCTCTTATGAAAATAGAATGTTCAATAAAGCTTAGTTGAACATGTATCGCACGCCAAACTGTGCGCTCCAGGTGTTGTTGATATTCACGTTTTGACGGAATGATTCCGCACCTGGTACGATCTGCGAAGCAACGGTAAATTGCGCATTTCCATTTGCATCAGGGCCCTGGTAAATCATCGGATTTCTCTGCACCGGTGACCGTGAAACGCCCCATTCATTATTGATCAGGTTACCGATATTCAGCACATCGAATGTAAGCTGCAGTTTGTGCTGATTACGGAACAGGTTTACATCCTGAGCAATTCGGAAGTCGACTCTGTGCAGCCATGGAAGCTTGGCACCATTACGCTCAGTAATTTCGCCGCGCTTACCGCTCAGATACGAATCTTGTGCAATAAATGCATCGAGTGCTTCCCACTGCTCCTGTGCTGTTCTGACTACAACACCATCGTTGTCAACCAGATCAATAAGCTGAGCATCAGCAAAGCTGGTAGGTACGTACATCAGGCGTACACCGGAGCCGTCGCCGAAGCTTCCGGAATAGGTGTAGCTGAATCTTCCCTGGTCGCCTGCAATATACAGAAGCGAGAATCGGGTAAGATTGTTTTGGCTGAATACACGTGTATCGTATGCAACCTGAGCCACAATTCTGTTCGGAGTATCGAACCGTGAAAAACCGGACTCAGGATTGTTACGGTCATCAAGGGCAACATCCGGCCAGAGCGACTGAGCCTGAGAACCACCAATCAGTCCGTAGTCTCTCGCACGGCTCAGTGTGTAGTTCACGTTGGCATAAAGGCCAAAGTCCCAGGTTTTTTCGAGGCCGAAATTCATCGAGATATAGGAACCTTCATTAATGTTCGTGAGGTAGTAAACTTCTCTCAATGGGGTACCTGCTGCTCCGGGTAGCTCCTGTGTATAAAGCGCATAGGAATTACCGGCAATATTCACAGACTGTCCTGTTCTCTGGTGAGCCAGGTTCACAGCAAGCGGGCTGTTAAAATCGAGGCCGTAGATCAGTTCTGCAGTACCAATGATGTCATACGGAAGCCTATGATCAACTGCGATGTTCGATCTCCATACCTGCGGCAGACGGAAATCATCAGCTGTAATATTGATCTGGTTCGGTATTTCGGCATCCAGGGTAGCAGGATCGGGCCGGTAGAAGTTCACGTCGGGCTGGAAACCCTGCCATTGCGGATTGCCATCCACACCCCAGTCGCTTGCAAAGTATCCACGCTGACCACGCTGCACGCCATTGGCGTTGATCTGGTTGGAGATCCAAACAAACGGCAGACGGCCTGAGAAGATACCGGTTCCACCACGAAGCTGCGTGGTCCTGTCGCCGCGTACATCCCAGTTGAAACCAACTCGTGGTGACCAGAGTGGATTTATGCTTGGGAAGTTGCTTACATCTGGCGTGATGTTGTCACCGCCTCTCGGATTTGGAATGGAAAGGTTCAGATTTTCAACGGCAGAGTTTCTCGGTGCATCAACCGGATAGAACGGAAGATCAACACGTAAACCGGCAGTCAGTTTGAAATCCGGATTGAGCTGGAATTCATTCTGAACATAGAGACCGAGCTGAGCAAAATTGACATTGTCGAGCGGCAGTGTTGTCGGATTGTCCTCATCGTATGTAAAACCAATGGCAAAGTGAGATGGACGAACATTTATATCGCCATCGATTACTGAAGCCACGAAATCATCGTAGGATTCATACCTGTACCAGGAGTTCCAAACGGGATTGAACGCATTGGCAAAGCTCATATATTCAAAGTTTGCACCTGCGGTAATGGTGTTACGCCCTGCGAAGTATGTGAGTGTGTTCGAGATGTTGAATGTATCATTCTCAAGCAGGTTACCTACTGTGAACAGCTCATTTCCAAGCGCCATGTAGTATACGTTTGGCTCACCTCCAAGTGGCTCCAAAACCTCGATCATCGGGAATGTTTCGCCGCCCGGCACACTTCTCTGCGGGTCTGTAACCCATGTGTAACCAACACGGAAGTTATTGGCCAAATTGTTTGTAAGAGTAGAATTCAACTCCGCTACAAGCGAAGTAATTACATTATCAACCGAGTAGTTAGCGTTTCGGAAAGTAAGGGCTTCTGCTCCAAAACGGTTGGTGTTTCTGTATCTCTCGGATCCCGGGAAGCCCCGAATCGAATTACCGTTGATGTTTACATCACGGAAGCTGTCGAATCGGTTGAATCGAACCATGGCACGATGGTTATTATCGATGTTGAAGTCAATCCGCGCATTCAGTCGAAGAGCTTCGTTACCAAAAGGAATGTTCTCAAATCCTCCTGGGTCGTATCCATAAATTGACCGAATCTGGTCACGAACGAACTCTGCCTGCTCAATGGGAACTCTCGAAATATTTGCAGCCGGGTCGAAAGATTGTCCCGGGCGGAGAGCCCTTCGATTGTCTCCGGGGTTATCGGCTTCCTCCTGCTCAACCGATACGAAGAAGAAAAGTCTGTCCTGGATAATCGGACCTCCGAGTGAGAAACCGGTGGTTCTTGTAAAAGAGTCGTCTACATTGATATCAATATCGCCAATCTTTTGACCTACGAAATCCTGATTTCTGTAAAATGTATACACGGTGCCCCGGAATGTATTGCTTCCGCTGCGTGTGATCGCATTTACGTTAGCACCCGTAAAACCCCCCTGACGAACATCATATGGAGCAAGGTTAATTTGAACCTCTTCAATGGCATCCAGTGAAATCGGGTTGCCGCCGGCAAACTGAGCTGATCCAAGTCCAAAATTGTTGTTGTACACGTTGCCGTCAACCGTGTAGTTGTTGAAACGGTTGTCGCGGCCTGCAAAGCTGGTGCCGCTGCTCTGTGGTGTAAGACGGGTGAGGTCGTTAATAGACCGGTTAATGGTTGGTACATTAATGATTCGATCGGATGTCACACTTGTTCCCGCACCGGTTCTCTCATCATTGAAAATGCGATCGCCAATGGCGGTTACAACGATTTCGTCAAGCTCTGCAGCTTGTGAGTCAAGCTGTGCTCTCAGATTGTAGGTTTCGCCCAGAGTGAGAAAAACATCTTCCACTGAGTAGGAGCGAAATCCAACAAATGAAAATGTGATCGTGTACGGACCACCGACTCTCATATTAGAAATCCTGTATGACCCGTCGGAGCGGGTTGACGTACCGTAACTTGTTCCTGACGGCATATGAACAGCGAGTACTGTAGCACCGGGAAGTGATTCTCCCGTTTCGTCGGTTACTACGCCTGTGAGAGAGGCCGTGGTTACCTGTGCTTTGGCTTGCTGAGCAAATCCGACAAACAAAAAGATAAAACCTGCTAGTAGCAAGAGAATGTATTTGTTTAACATATAATTTGAATAATTTTGATTGTAAACTTCAGATTTGGTCACTGATGTTGTTAATGCCTGTTCGACATTCCGGGAAAAACTACGGACATTTCCTCACAAAATTTAGTCGTAGTTCCGGATTTTAACCTTTTCGAAACATTAGTGATTCCACGGATAATGATTCAATTTATACGTGACTTGTATGTCGCTGCTATTCAATGCTTTATAAAATGCAGAAATCACATTACCTAATTGTTAAATTTGGCTTTGATCGATACTGCTCTTGTAGAAATGAACCAGGGCATTTTGCTCTATACCCAAATAATATCCGGTCCAGATCAGAAAAAATATCGCCTGCAATTTGATAACGCCTACATCCCTGTATTTTCTCGCTGAGGTGACAACGTTGTTCTCAATAACCGAAAAAGGACCTGCCATCTTCAGATTCCGGACAATCTGTTGATCCTCCATAACCAGAAGAGATTCATCGTATCCGTTTATGGTTTGAAAAAGTTCTTTTTTTGCAAACAGGCCCTGATCTCCGAATCTCACAAGAGTGGTGTTAAATCGGGTAAACCATCCGTAGAATTTGAGTGCAGGATGATCCCAGTCGAAAGAAAGCCTAAAGCAACCTGATCCGGCTCCACCTTCTATTTCATTGTAAATAAGTTCGTCAAAGTTTTGTGGAGGAACGGTATCTGCATGCAAAAAGAAGAGTATATTTCCCGAAGCCTGTTTCGCACCCTGATTCATCTGGAAGGCCCGGCCTGGCTTCGGGCACTCTATGACTTTTGCTCCATTTTCGCGCGCAATCTCTGCTGTTCGATCAGAACTGCCTCCATCAGCAGTAATAACTTCTCTCACCGAATTGCCGGATAATTTCTGAATTTGGCCCAGTAAACTCCCAATTTTGCTCTCTTCGTTTAGAGTTGGGATGATGATACTTATTTCAGGTTCCATACCAGAGTTTACTCTTTTTCAGATCTTCTAAAGTGTCGATATCATTCAGTTCCGGCATCTTCACGTACGACAATCCCGCGCTTTCCAGTTTTTCTACGGTTTCATCTAATACACTTCCCGTACTCCAGCTTATGTTATTGAACAGCATGTCGGAGTAGACATTTAGGCCGAGCAGGTAGTATCCGCCGTCTTTCGATGGACCAATCACGGCATTGTGTTTTTCAAGATTCCGGAATGCGGTTTCAAAAAGCGCCTCACTAATATCCGGACAGTCGCTCCCAATAATCACTACTTGTTCGTACCCGTTTTCGAATGCTTCCCGAATAGCATTCGCCATTCGGGCTCCAAGGTTCTCCCCGTTCTGAACCTTTTTCCGGAAGGCTTCCTCATCAAAAACATCCCCTACTGCCACGTAATCTGAATACCACACCTCTTTCTCAGCGTTTATCTGTGAAGCGGCCCTTTCAGTGATCGCAATCAACTGTCTATATATCTCCAGCGCTTTATCGTTACCAACATCCGAGGCCAGTCTCGTTTTTACTTTACCGTACTGCAGATTTTTTACAAAAATGATCAGCAGCCTTTTCAATCTCATTTTTTCCAATTCCAATTTCTGAGTAAAATTCAATTACACCGCTTATTGAATCGTAAGAATTTATCCTTAGTTTATTGCCCCATATTCCTCACAATGCGATGAAACAATCGCCGTGGGTAAAGGTAAGACGAATCTATTCATTAACTAAATATACCCTCGATAACAAACAATCTGCATAACAAATGAAGCTGACAAAAAAACTTCTATCCCTAATCTTTTTATTATCCGTAATTGGCTTATACACCGCAGCTGAAGCTCAGGACAGACACAGTAACACTGAAATCGGTATAATTTTAGGTGAACCAACCGGCTTAAGCCTTAAAGCCTGGCAAAGCAACAACTCTGCGTTTGATGCCGCTGTGGCGTGGTCATTCGGAGATAATGAGTCGGTACACATCCATGCCGATTACCTGAGGCATAACTGGCTCGATGTTAATGAGGGCAGCCTTGCACTTTACTATGGGCTTGGTGCTCGGGCTCTGCTTTCCGACAACTCACGTTTCGGTGCGCGCATTCCTGTAGGGCTTCAGTACATACTACCATCAACCCGGCTGAGCCTCTTTTTTGAGGTAGCACCTACACTTAATCTGATTCCGAGCACGTCGTTCGGGGTGAATGGGGGACTCGGGATAAGGGTATTCATCTGATCTTCTACAAATAAAAGAGCAGATAGACTTCATTTTGATATAGAACTTCGTTAAGGGTTTCCCGCTCTGCTGGCGGACTGATTTTTCGTCGTTCCTATCCCGAACGCTCTTAATAAAAAAGGGAGCCACCGCTCCCTTTTTAGAATTCAGATGATCTGTTCAGTCACCGATTAACATTCGTATTTCCGACCCTTCCTTGGCAAGGCAAACTTCATTGAATACAGATCCTCTGTATTGTTTTAAAATGTCGTCGCGTTTTTCGAGCGCATCATCATTTGCATCAGGATCGTGATGAATAAGATAGAGATTCTTGACTTTGTTGCGCTTTGCAACTTCAACCACCCGCTCCCACGCGGAATGACCCCAGCCAACACGTTCATCGTACTGTTTGAGTGAAAAGTGCCCTCCGTGTATCAGTAAATCGCATCCCTCAATAAAGGTTTCAAAATTATCCAAAAATCGTATGGGAGATGTTTTAAGCGGAAGTTCATTATCTGGAGCATAAACGATTTGCAGGCCGTTTATCCGAACTTTATAAATAGCAGTTTTGGTGGGGTGGTTTGCAACAAGATACTCAACGCTGTATAAACCAAGGTCCTGCTCATCTTCCCCCTGTGTTACATACTCAAGATCAGCAGCCAGCATATCCAGTGTTACGGGGAAAAACGTTTTGGTTAAATGGCCTGAAAGAATCTCCTGAGCACCCCCACGATATTGCTCCGGCAGATGGATTGAAAATTTATTGGATGATGAATAAAAAGGCTTGAAGAACGGGAATCCCTGAATATGATCCCAATGCGGGTGGGTAATGAAAATTCTGCCGTGACATCCGGATCCATCCTGCATTTCAAGGTGGTTGCCCAGATTACGGATACCGGTTCCGCTATCCAGAATCAGGAGTTCATCCATCCCGGGTGCATCGATCTCAACACAGCTCGTATTGCCTCCATATTCAATATTTTCGAAGTTGGCACATGGAGTTGACCCCCGAACCCCCCAAAATCTTACCCGTACCGAAGGTGCAAGCAGGTTTGTTGCCTTGTCAATGACTTTGGAAATATTGTCAGGCGTAAAGCAGTATACACTTCTGAAGTACCCCAGTGATTCCAGATGCCCGTCGGAAGAGTCACCAATATAGATTACGGGGATGAACCGTACACCGACATTCATGCGGGATATTTTTTCAAACTCCCTGGCATAGAGTTCAAGAAATGAATGATCGATAATGATCAGATCCGGCTTGAATTTGAAAAGGCTCCTTGAGATATCATTGGTGCCGTTAGAGAAAACCAATTGGGTATCGAGAGAAGCCAGCCTTTCTTTGAGCTCATGTGCAGCCGAGCGATCTGCAAGTACGTACGTGATATTTGAATAGACTTTATCCAATAAGCTTTTGTACAATTAAGAATAATTGCCGGGCATTAGTAAGCCGTCCCCAAGCGGCCGGAAATTACACGTCTTTCTTTAGTTTGTCGATTTCCTGTTCCAGATACACCATCCGCGATTCTTTGTCTGCCAGATCTTTCTCGGCATTAGCGATTCGTTTCTTAACATCATCGAGCAGGCTGCTGCCACTTTTCGTTGGTTTGAAGTAGCTGAGAGACTCTTTCATCTGAATGAGTTCGCCTTCCAGCTTTGAGGTCTGTTTTCTTAGCTTATTCAGCTCATTTTGTTTGTTTCGAATGCCTGCGATATCGTCAGCAGAAAACTGATCAATATTCTGGCGGCCCACAACATCCACGGCTGCTTTGGCAGCTCTAAATCTGTCATAAATAACATCGCATATTTCGCGATACTCTTTCCAGAGCCTGTTTTTATGCTTGATGGGAACATATCCTGCCTTTTTAAACTCTTCCTGCAGGGGCTTAGCCAATTCTACAGCTTTGATGGGATCATCGTGATCCTTCAATTCAGACAGCTGGCCAAGAATTTCTTCTTTTTCCTTCAGGTTATCTTTTCTCTCTTCTTTTATTTCTTTGAAATGATCCCGGCGTCTGTCATAAAAGGAATCCATTGCCCCTTTAAACTTTTTCCAGATCTTCCCGGATTTCTTTTTCGGTACCGGACCTACTTTCTTCCAACTATCCATGAGTCTTTGAAACTCTTTATGGGTTTTTTCCCAATCATCAGACTCTTTAAGCTCTTCAGCTTTTTTAATTAATTTTAGTTTCTCTCCGTAGTTTTGTTCTTCCTGCTCACGAAGCAAGTCGGCATTATCCGATTTCTTTTGGTTAAAAGCGTCCGTTGCTGCTTTAAACCTGTCCCACATTTCATTTTCATCTTTCTGGGGCAGGTTGCCTACTTTTTTCCATCTGCGGTGAAGTTTATTTACCTGTCGTGCCGCATCAGCAAGGTCATCGGCATCAATTAGCGCTTCGGCTTCATCAATCAACTTCTTCTTCTTGCTCAGAAACTTCTCAATTTGATTTCTGTACTTGGAATCGTGTTTAAATCTGAGAGAATGAAACGTATCCTGCGCATTATGGTATCTGTTCCAGACTTCCTGGTTTTTTTCTGATGGAACACGTCCGATTTTTCTAAACTGTTTTGTAAACTCATTGAATTTCTTTTCGAGCTCCGGCCAGTCGCTTTTGTCATCGAGTTCGTTTACAAAGCTGTCCATTTTTTCGAGGATCACGAGCTTGCCGGTAAGATTGTCTTCTTCCTGCTGCTTCTGCTTCACCAGGCGGTCTACCTTGTGCTCATCGAATGTGGTCAGCAGTGAGTCGAACTTCACCTGAAGCTTTTCTGCTTCATCGGCTGGCACGGGCTTTACATGCTCCCACCGTCCTTTAATTTTGCCTACTTCACGGGTGTGCGTCCATTTTTTCTCGTCAACAATTTCCTTCAGGCTGGCCAGCAGTTCTTTCTTTTTCTCGAGGTTTTCGAGCCGGATACGCTTTTGTTCTTCATAGTGGGCTTTCTTTTTCGCCTCAAACTCTTCGCGCAGCTTGTCAATCTCTTTTCGAATGGCCTTGATTTCGTCTGCCTCGGCCTCAGGACCTTGCTCCCACTGTAAATCGATGTTGTCGAATTCCATTGAAACGTAGGCCCAATCACTCATATCAGAAATTTCAGCAGCTTTATCACCAAGCGACTTGTAGTAATTGATCGATGCATCATCCTCTTCGGCAGCAGATTCAGCAACGGTCTCTTTTGTTTCTGCTGTTTCTTCCTCTTCTGATTCCGAATCTTCTGCTGGGGCTTCTACTGTTTCGTCTTCTGCAGCAGTTTCTTTTTTGACTTCCCCCGGCATTTCTGAATCGTTCCCGGATGTGCTTTCGGTGTCATTTCCGTTAACTTCCGGCTCATCACTTGGAGCCGGTACATGCTCAGCTACCTGCTCCTCTTTTTCTTCTTTTGCCTGAGCGCTCTCTTTCATCTTTGTGAACGTTTCTTTGGCAGTTTCTACCAGTTCATCAAAATCCCCTATAGCTTCCGAATCCTTAAGCTCATCAATCAGCTCATCAAACTTTTTTTGTGTCTCTTCTGCGCCGGTGCTCAGTTTAGCTTGAGCTTCATCGAGAAATTCACCCATTCTGATTTGCAAACTCTGAAATGCTTTTTCGAACGTCTCTACCTTCTCTTCCGCCGTTTCAGGGTCAATCTTAGCAATCGTTCTTTCGTCAAAAAGAGTGGTTTTTTTGAGTTTTACTTCTCCATCGCTGGTAACAAAAGCAAAATTATTCTCAAAAATATTTTCTTTTTCGGTTGACGTGTTATTGGTTGAGTCAGTCAAAACAGATAAACCTTAATGTTGCAAAATAACGGCTCGGAGCCTTCTTAAGTTAGCTTGACAGTTTAACCAAGTTATTCAATCGAATCAACCTTGCACTGCCATACCATGCAATCTTAAATATGACGAATTCTCCGGAGAGATCACATTATCTGTTTATAACGTAGTAATAAGCCAATATTCCCGGAATCAATCAAAAAACATAATTCCAACAAAAAACCCCGCCGAGGCGGGGTTTTAAAGAAATCAATTCTGATTGTAAATGTGAACGTCTCTTTGCGGGAAGGGTATTGACAAACCTTCTTTATCGAAGGTTTTGTAAACCTCTTCATTCATTCTGAAAAAGACACCCCAATAGTCGGCAGATTCAACCCACGCACGTACCGTGATATCAACTGAACTGTCGTTCAGCTCTTTGAGTGCCAGGAAAGGTTCGGGATCTTTTAAAATTCGCTCATCTTCACAAAGCAGCCTTTTTATTACTTCATAGGCCTTATCCAGATCGTCGCCATAGGCAATTCCAAAAGTCCAGTCTACCCGACGGGTTGGCTGTCTTGAAAAATTGGTGAGAGAACCGGTAGCAAGAGGGCCATTCGGTATAATCACGGTTTTATTATCCGGAGTTGTGAGAATGGTTACGAAGATTTGTATTTCTTTCACAGTACCCATATGTCCCTGGGCATCAATAAAATGTCCAACGCGGAATGGCCTGAAAAATAGAATCATTACCCCACCGGCAAAATTCTGCAAGGTACCGGAAAGCGCCAGACCAACAGCAAGACCGGCGGCACCAAGAATTGCGATGAATGATGTCATCTCCACACCCAACATGCCGAGTGCTGTAATGTACACCATGACCTTCAGAAGTATTGAAACAAAGCTTACAATGAATCCTTTTAAAGTATCATCCGTATCTCCTTTGTCTAGCCCCCTCTTTACGCCGGCCGAAATCATCTTCACGATCCACAAACCGATTATCAGTGTTAGAATTGCAAATAAAATGTTTGGGCCGTATGTGGTGACCAACCCTACCGGGTCTATATTTTGTAGCTCTTCCATATTATTTTTTTTTAGGTTAGTAAGAAATGCTGCATTTCGGGTGAGTGCAAGTCCCCAATTCTCTCTTTGCAATCACCTCAAT
>PWWL01000380.1 GCA_003561515.1 Balneolaceae bacterium | reverse complement strand
TCACATCAAACTTTACGGTAAACCGAAACGAGGTTGTTTCGATCCGTGACGGTGTGGATGCCATTTTCCTTGGTAATATCGCAGCCTACATCAATCGTCCATTCATGCAGCTTGTACCGGGTCAGTCGTACGGCGCCATCTGGGGAACCAGCTATGCACGCTTTGGTGCTGATCCGGAATCTCAGGTGCTTGATTCTAGCGCACCTGTGTTGATTGGCGAAAACGGTTTTCCCGTTATTAACACAACGCCGCTGATTGTGGGTGATGCATTGCCAGACTGGACCATGAACATATTCAACCAGTTCAACTACCGAAACTGGGACTTCTCCTTCAACATCGATTTTGTGATTGGAGTTGACAAATACAACAAGCTGGACCAGTGGGATTCCGCTTTCGGTCATACCGAAAAAACCCTGAACAGAACCGACTATGTGGTATTCGATGGCGTAACAGCCGACGGATCACCCAATACCCGCAGGGTATGGCTGGGACAGGGCGTAGATCCTGAAGAAGGAATTAACTACGGCGCCGGCTTCCACAGAAACTACTACCGTGTAGCTGTGGAACAGTCTGTTGAAGATGCCTCTTACATTAAGCTGAGAACAATAACGCTGGGCTACTCACTGCCGCAGTCGATGATTGACAGGCTGCCTTTGAGATCTGCAAGAGCCAGCGTAACTGCCGACAACATCCTGCTTTGGACACCATGGTCGCAGTACGACCCCGAGGCATTTGTGAGCTCAGGCAGTAACCTGATCGGCCTTGTTGACCTGGCTTACCCGGGCACAAGAAGCCTTATGTTCTCACTCAATTTCTCCTTTTAAACGCGAGGTATATGACTATGACACGAATAATGAAACTGACACTTACCTCTGTACTTATAGCGCTGCTGATGTTTGGATGCAGTGACTATCTGGATATCAATGAAGACCCGAACAACCCGACCGAGGCACCGATTGAAGGCCTGATGATTAACACCACCTTCGAAACGGCCCGAAACACCTACCGGGTGGGTTCAACAACATCGTTTTTTGTTCAGCACCTTGCTTCTCCCAACGAAGCTTCAGGCACTGACATTCACGATGCTATTTCGTACGGAACCAACTGGTCGCAGCTCTATTTTAACATAGGCGACCTGCGCGAACTTATTGCTCAAGCCGAAGCCATCGGTGCCCCGTTTTACACCGGGCCCGCAAAGGTGATGAAAGCTTACAATCTGAGCCTGCTGGTAAATAAGTTTGGCGACGTTCCCTACTCAGAAGCATTCTCTCAGGATAATCTGCAGCCGGCGTACGACAGTTCGGAGCAGGTATATAACGTGATTCGCACTCTTCTTACAGAAGCAATTTCTGAATTGAATGCAAGTGAATCGGCTGCATCACCCGGCAGCGATGACTTCATCTTTGGCGGCGATATTGCATCCTGGAGGCGAACAGCCTATGCGTTGCAGGCCAGAATCCTGAATCACTACAGCAAGCTTCCTTCATACGATCCGCAAGCTGTGCTTTCGTCTGTTGACCAGGCTTTCAGCAGTAATGATCAGGATTTTGAGAAAGTGTTCTTCAGCAGCCCGAATGCCGCTCAGAATCAGTGGTACAGAACTGCTGTTAACAACGCCGGACTCCTGCTCGGAGGGTGGCTTTCTGAACAAACCATTGAGCACCTCGACGGATCTACGTATGGCGTATTCGATCCAAGGATTGTACTGATCACCGTGCCTGTTGCAAATGCGGATCATCCCAACTTTGGCGAGTATCTCGGTACCAGAAATGGAGCTGGCCGCGGTGCTGATCCGGAACAGGGCGTACGCGCTGTATTGGTTCCCGGTGATAATTTCTATTATGCCGAATCTCCGACCACTCCACTTCTGATGTCAACGTTTGCTGAAATGAAGTTTATTGAAGCGGAAGCCGCTTTGGCTGCCAACCAGCCAACGCGGGCCTACCAGGCATACGAAGATGGTATCCGTGCTCACATGGAGAAAATGGGCGTCGATCCTGCCGATGTAGACGCATACTGGAACGAGCCAAGCGTTTCGGTCGGGGAAGGAAATCTCACCATCGACCACATCATGAAAGAGAAGTACATCGCCATGTTCCTCAATCCCGAGGCATGGAACGATGCCCGCCGCTACGACTACCAGTATCAGGGCTTCCAGGCTCCTGCAAACTCGGCTCTCGGCGGCCAGATGATTCGTCTGGTTCGGTATCCCGATTCTGAGCTTCAAAGAAATCAGGCAAATGTACCTGACAGATCGATGCTCGACAGGGTTTTCTGGGACGCCAACTAACCAGGCAATCCTGAATATTAAAAAACCCGGCCCCTCAAAAGGGCCGGGTTTTTTATTGAACTACGTAAAGAGACAAACCTAAAGAACAAGCTGTAGTATCTACCTGCCCTTCAATCTCTTAAGATGTTTAGATATCAGGGAACATCCCACCAAACCCTGTCAGTGATGGATGCACCACCCTGCGATGCTGCCTGAACGTTTGCTGCATTCGTGGCAATCTCGTTAGCTGGATAAGGCCATCTCCTGGGAATTACATCGTTTGTAAGGTTCGGATTTGCCGGCGTAAGGTTCGGAATTCCCGTTCGTCTCCAGTCGGAGAACACCTCAGGCTCGAGAAACAGTGCAACATATTTGTGCGTCATCAGTCTCTCAAAACCACCTGCCTGGATGGATGTGGCATCCTCCGAAGCCTGAGCGGCAACATAGTCGGGATCGGCCGTTCCGGTAACATCTTCAAGCGAAGCAATGATCGCGTTGTTCATTGCAGTTGCCGCGTTATTGAATTGAGACAAGCGGTAATGTGCCTCTGCCCTGATGAATTCAACTTCAGCGTAGGTGATAAAATTGAAAGGGCCATCAGTGGACGCGTAGTAGCTTCCAAGCTCAGAGAATTCCCCGCGGTCGGTAACTGCCGAACCGGCCGGTGAACCCACATAATCGCCATCACTGTTGGTAGCGGCAAAGAATGGCAGGCGGGGATCGTCAATACTCAGCAGAAGATCCACGTAAAATTCGCCCAGCATGGTGTTTGTACCGAATGCAGATGTCTCGTGGTTATGCCATGGATTCGCATCTGACGCTTCGCCGCCAAACTCAATTCTCATATTATCCACATTAGAAGCAATGGCGCCGGCATTCAGCGCATCAAGAACTGCGTTCGCAGAGCCTTGCGGATCTATTTTACTGAGATGGTTATGAAAACGAGCACTCAAAGCCCTGGCTGCCCTGATCCATCTTTGACGATCGCCACGATAGATTACGTCTTCATTTCCCAATACAAATCGTGGGTTAGGCGTGCGGCCGAGATCTTCTATGCCTTCTGTCAGTAAATCCTGAACAATCCCGTAAATATCCTCACCACTATCGTAGGCCGGCGCTGTGTTGGCAGAGCCCTGAAATGCTTCCGTATAGGGAATATTATTCCAAAGGCTAGATGTCTGCCCCAAAGCATACGCCATCATAATTTTGGCAACACCACGATGGTGGAAAGCCTCTTCTTCTGTAGCCTGGTTTATTAGGATGTGAAGATTGTTCATGCCTCCCGAATAGAGGTTCCTGTCCCATACAGCTCCTGCAATACCCGACGAAAAGTTATAGCGGCTCACATCAAGGTGGATCCTCTCTGTTCCCGCCATTTGCTGCATCAGTACCGAGTTGTACTGGGATATATCTCCCCCAAAACCGTATACCAGGTTTACCTGGGCATGAGTTAGCAGGTTCTGGGTTCTTGCCGTGGTTGCACGGTTGGGATCTTCGTTCGTGGAGCTGATCTCACACGCCGCTAGCGAAAGCGCAAGCATCCCGACAGCAACCAGTGTAATAATTCCTGAGTTTTTCATTGATTTCATGGGTTAAACTTTTAAAGTGAGAGGCTGATTTCAACTCCGAAGCTCCTTCCGCCCGGGTTGTTGTAGTACTCCACACCAAGTGAATTGTTTTGCCCGTACAGGTTGGTCTCGGGGTCAATTCCGCTGTAAGGTGTAATGAGAATCAGATTTCTGCCCCAAAACGACACTGTGGCATCGCGAAGGCCAATGCTTCGTGTAAACTGATTGTCGAAAGAGTAAGATAGGGTTACATCCCTGAGCCTGAACCAGGTTGCATCTTCCACAAAGGGCTCATTTACGTTTCCATATCCCTCAATATTCGACCAGTAAAACTGATTGTATTCTGCGGTTATGTCGTTCGGCTGACCGTTGTCGGATCGCACTCCGCTGAAAACCGTTGTGGTTCCCCTCTTTTCGGTAACTGCCGACTGGCCATTCTGCCGCATGATAGCTTCAGGACCGTTCCATACATCACCACCCTGCTTGTACTCTACAAGAGCGCTAAGCCTGAAATTGCGGTGAGTAACCGTATTTCTCCATCCAAGAATAAAGTCGGGATTCGGGTCTCCGATTTTAATAGGCTCTGACGATCTCAGTGGGTAGCCAAAAGTGCTGCTGTTCGGATCGGCATCGATAATTCGATTGCCGTTATCGTCGCGCAACCACCCTATGCCGTAAAACACTCCGAAAGGCTCACCTGGTCTCAAAAGCGGGTTGATACCCGTTCCAAATGGCCCAACACCGCCAAGAAATATCTGTTCGATACCTTCAGCAAGAGATATTACCTCATTACGGTTTCTGGTAAAGTTGAATGTTGCATCCCAACGAGTGTTCAGAGTCATAATCGGGCTTACCCGGTACTGAATTTCCCATCCGCGGTTTTCCATTTCACCCGCATTTGTCAGGAACGTATTGTATCCGGTTGAGGCCGGCAGAGTGGCTGGAATGATCTGGTCTCTGTTATTCGATCTGTAATAGGTAAGATCGAGTCGCATTCTGTTATCAAAAAACCGAAGGTCTGTTCCCAGCTCTAATGTAGTGTTCGACTCTGGCTTTAGAGCGGTATTTCCGATGGAATTAGAAGCCGTTGCCCCGCCTATACCAGTAAACGGGAATGAGGCACCACCGCCATAGCTTTGACCTGCGTTGCTGGTTACGAAAAATGATGTAGTTGAAAACAGCGGAGCATCATTTCCTACCGTTGCATAAGATACCCTTAGCTGTCCAAAACTGAGCAGACTGGGATCCAGATCAAGCAGTTCTGTAAATACCACTGCAAGACTTGCCGCCGGATAAAAGAACGAATTATCATCAGCCGGCAGAGTAGACGACCACTCATTTCGCCCCGTAAGGTCGAGGTAAATGTAGTCGCGGAAATTCAGCGAAATATTACCATATGCAGCTACTCTCTCCAGCGGACGAGTGCTGTGCTGAATAATTGGCGTTTCGGTAGTATTGCTGATATTGAACAACGTGGGCTGTTCAAACCCTCTACCCGAGATGTACAGTCTGTGTGTTACCCGGTACTGATAATTATGGCCGAGTACCAAATCCATTCTCAGGTCGTCTGTGAGCTGGTGATTTGTGTTGAGGAACAGATCGGAGTTGATATTGCGGGAGCTAAAGTTCTCCTCAAAAAGCCGCCCTCTAACACCATCTCCACCGCTCGAACCAAGTGTGAAGTTATGCCTGCGCCTGTCTACGTAAGTATCCACGCCAAGGCGGTAATTTAACTCAGTATTCTCGAACAGGCGGTACATGAACATACCGTTACCAATAAATCGGTTCACCTCGTCACGGTAAACATTATTATTGACTGTCCAGAACGGGCTGTCTGGGCCGCGGCCGGG
>PWWL01000181.1 GCA_003561515.1 Balneolaceae bacterium | reverse complement strand
TTTTGTTTAATCAACGATGATTGATCCGGATCAGTATAGAGAGAAACTAAATGGATTTAAGATAAATATCTTTGAACAGCTGTAAGAACGTAAATAATCATTTTGCCAGTTCATTCAAGGCTCGTTCAGCCACCTGCAATTTTCTCATGCCGCCATGCTTTTTGTGCTGATGTCTGCTCATGCGGGTTGTAATGCTCTTGAGTGTTTTAACTGCCTGTGTAATGTATTTTCCTTTATTCAGCATAACACACTCAGTGCGACCAGCCATTGCGGCATCTGAAATTTCTGCTCTGCTGGCAACGCCTTTCTTAGCCAAACCCTCCAAAACCTGGGTAGCCCAAATGTTCGGGATGAATGCGGCCTCACACAGCCACATTATCTCTTCCTGTACTTCAGAAAGACGGCTTGGGCCAATCTCAACACTCAAATCACCACGTGCAGTCATCACACCAATATTCGGGTTTTGCATTGCTTGTAAAAGCAGTGCAGGCAGATTATCAAATGCATCTTTGTTTTCTATTTTAAGAATGATTCCGATATCCTCACAATCCAGCTTTTTGAGTTCATTCTGCAGTGTAATCACATCTTCGGTAGTACGAACAAATGAATAGCCTAACATATCTGTGTTGTTGACTATAAAAGGGAGGTGCGCCAGGTCATCTTCTGTTAGGGAAGGCAAATCAAATGTAGTATCAGGTAAATTCACTCCTTTTTGGCTCTTCAGCCTTCCTCCTTTGGGGTCTACCCTGAGAATTTCAACTAATGCTTTGTCCGATTTTTTGTCTTTGATCACTCCTGCAATAGCTCCGTCATCAAACCAAATTCTTTCGCCCGGTTTTAGCGCATCAAATATGTCAGGAATGGAAATGCTTATTTTAGCATGATTCATTTTTCCTGTTTTCTTGTCATAAAATTGATTCCGTCCCTCAATAGCGTTCCTGTGCAAATAGAGCAAATCGCCTATCTCTAATGAGATAAATCTGTTTTTGATGTTTTCGTTTGAAGGACCCACAGAGCCTGTTCGAATTTTTGGTCCTGATAAATCAAAATAGATCGCACAATCCTTTCCTGTTTCCTCTTTAGCCTGATGTACATTTTGAAGCATTTGCGACCATGCATCCTGATTGTCATGACTTGTATTAATTCTGGCTATTTGCATGCCAGACTGCATCAATTCTAGCACAACCTCGTACCGGACTGCTTCTGATGGCAATGTCACCATACAAAGAGTATACCCTTTGTCTTGTGAGACTTTAAAAAGGCGCTTTGTATTGGTCAGAAGCACTTTTTTGCTTTGATAAAAATTTACCGGGTGCTGACCGAATGGATATTTGCCTGTAAATTTTCTGCCGATGGTGAAATGAAGCAGATAAAGTATGTTTTCGATATTTGCCAAAACCTGCCGCTCCGAATTGTTTAAAGAGGAAATACCCAGCATTGTGAGATTCTTTTGTATATCGCGTAAATCAAACGTTCTCAGCTTTAAATAGCACAGGAAGTTTTTTACGCTGTATCTGTAATTCGGATGAAGGGACGGTATCAATTCTTCATACTCAGAATCTACCATAGTGACAGCTTGCCAGATTGGCATTAAATCATTAATTAATTTATTTACTTTTTCTCTGTGTTCCATCACATACAAATTTTGACCCTAACACAAGATACCTGGTATTTTTAGTTGAAATATGAAAAAACAGTTAAATCTTTTGATTACCGTTAGCCGTTTACACCATATTTCTGTCAATTCGCGACTTTTCTTTATCCTCATTTATTATCAATTATTTCAAACAAAATTGATTTAGCATCGCATCAGTTTGTTTGTTATTTAAAACCAATCTATTCTCTCTTATTCTATGTACCCTGATAAACTTTATTGTGAATAAATCGTCCCAAAACACATATAATCGTATCATTGTCAAGCAAGCTACTTGAATCCCAATGTTGTATCTATGCCCAAACGAGCAATCTCAGAAGAGTCCAAAGAAGACAGACGGAATTTTATCCTTTCTTGTGCTGAAGAGATCGTGAAGACCAATGGCCTGTCAGGCTTGAATATTCAAAGTGTTGCGAAGAAATCCGGGTTTGCAACAGGAACCATCTATCTCTACTTCGCAAACAAGGAAGATTTAATAGCCCATCTGACATTAGATTCGAGGAAGGAACTGCTCAGAATTTTTGAAAAGAGTATCGTAGGTGAAGGTCTTGCAATGAAGCAGCTATCCAAGGTGATGGAAGCATTTTTCCACTTTTATGAGACCCGGCCACACTATTATGAACTTGTATCCTTTTTTGAAAAAAATACCGGGCTGGAAGAACCGGAAGAATTGGAGCTGATGAGCCGCAAGATCAACCAGCTGGTCGCAGACATTCTGAAAAAGGGAAAAAAGCAAGGGCACATTCGAAATGACCTGGATGAGATGACGTTTTCGTTTTTACTATGGGGCAGTTCAGTTGGAATATTGCAACTGTTAGAGGTCAAAAAATCAATCATAAAACGCACGCTAAACACTGATAGCTTTGATTTTTTCAGCAAGCATATTGAATTGGTACTTCATGCCATAAAAGTGGATTGAACTGTTTCTCGATAAATGAACGTAGTTCATTTGTTTTGGGTTTTGGCATTTCATTAACCCTAATCTAACCGCTATGTTCAATCCAGCCTACATTGAATTCTTTAAGGAATTAGCCGCCAATAACAACAAAGAGTGGTTTCAGCAGAATAAAAAGACCTACGAGAACGAGGTTAAGAAACCATTTGAACAGTTTATTTCAGCCTTAATTGAAGAGATTCAGAAAAGAACCCCTGAAATTTCCATTACGCACAAAGAAGCGATCTTCAGGATAAACAGGGATGTTCGATTCAGTGCAGATAAGTCGCCATATAAAACCGAGATGTCGGCTGTAATTTCAAAACATGGGAAGAAAGGAAACCCGTGTCCCGGTCTGTATGTGAGCCTGAGTGCAGAGAAAGCTATCCTGGGATTTGGTTTAAAAATGCTTGAAAAGCAGCAGGTCACAGATGTAAGAAACCACATTGCTCAGCATGCAGATGAGTTTGAAGCGCTGATCCATTCGGAAGCCTTCAAATCAACCTTTGGCGAAATTCAGGGCGACAAAAACAAACGTTTACCCGAAGAATTCAGGGATGCTGCTGAAAGACAGCCCCTCTTGTACAACACGTCTTTCCTCGCAATGGCAGAATTTGAGCCTGCCGAAATCACCAAGCCTGATTTCATCGACACGGCGCTTCAGGTATATGATACTTCGCTTCCGATGGCCAGTTTCCTCAACATGCCTGTATCATCCTGATATGCACCGTACTATCAATACCCACATTTCTGCGGCAGACAATAGAGAGATATTTAACTTCCTGACAGATCTGGACCACAACAATTCGAAAGAATGGATGGATGAAAACCGCCAGAGGTACAATCAAGCCAAAAATATATGGCTGAAGGTTGCTGAGAATATCCTGTTCGTTCTGGGAAAGCATAACCCGCATTTACTTCAGGAATTTCGACCAAAGGATACCATCTCACGCATTACTAATAACAGGAGATTTCAGCCGGACAAACCCGTCTATAAAGATTACTTCACGTTTTCGATCATGGATAAACCGGATGCCTTTTCTGCAATTCACATTTCTGTTGGGGCTTCGGGTTCATTTATCGGGTGCGGATATCACAGGCCGGACAGAACAGTCTTGAAAAACATCAGGGAAGCGATCGATTTCGAGGGTGAAAAACTGGCCGGGATTCTCAATCAAAAAGAGTTCAAAACGTTCTTTGGCGGCTTATCCGATTTTTCAGGGACGTTGAAGACGGTGCCCCGGGGATATGACAAGAATCATGCGTACGCCCACTATCTGCGCTACAACAGCTATGTAATCATGAAAAATCTCACCGAGGAAGAAGTGATTAGCGACCGTTTTATTGACACAGTAGAAAAGGCCTATGTTCTCTCAAAGCCGTTCAGTGATTTTTTGAAACGGGCAAACTCTCTGAATCATGATTAAAACAGAAAATTTTGAAAAGGTTAAAGTCACATCAGCTGAAGAACTACGAGAGTGGTTGGAGAATAATCACACTCAGCAGGAAAGTGTTTGGCTGGTAACATTCAAAAAAGCCGTGCCCGAAAAGTACCTTTCAACATCTGAAGTGTTGGATGAGCTGCTTTGTTACGGCTGGATTGACGGCATCCGCAGAAAACTCGATGAGAAGCGTACCATGCAGTTAATTTCACCAAGACGGGTTGAATATTGGGCAAAGTCATACAAAGAACGGGCAGCAAAGTTAATACGGGAAGAAAGGATGCAAAAAGCGGGTTTCCAGTCTATCGAAGCTTCAAAAGAGAATGGACTTTGGAATTTTATGGATGACGTAGACAGGCTTATTGTGCCGGATGATTTAAGTGAGAGCCTTGCCAAATACCCGGGGGCAACCGGGTTTTTCAACAGCATTAATGATTCCAGCAAACGATTTGTACTGAGGTGGCTGAAACTGGCTAAAACAGAAAAAACACGCGCAGCAAGAATCAAACAGCTCTCCGAATTATCTGCGAAAGGAGAAAAGCTTAAAGGCAGTTAATCCCGCATTCTCTTGTGTTATGAATAAGTTTTTTTAAAGTTATTATGGAGAAGAAGACTTACAATTGTTGGAGAGATTGGGGTCCAAATAAGGAACAATATTAATTCAAGCTACAATGGAAACGGAGGTGTACCTTCTATACTCGTTATTTTCAGATCATAATTGTCATCTTCTGAACCATTCCTTACCGGAATTTCAAGCGTAGCGCGCCTCCTAAAAACACCATCTGCCGGCTCTTTCGCCCCGGGCATGGCAATTACGATAAAGTCACATTTGGCGTGTTTTTCATCAAATTCAACAACGGCAATTCCGTACGCTGCTGAATCCACATATCTCAGATGGGGATTTTGCGTTGGATTACGCATTTCATTCACTTTATCTCCACTTCCCGTCCTTGCTGCGCCAATCGCCGCCTGTGTACCCCACATAAAGGAAGTATTCAGATTCTCCACACTTGGATTTGTACCACCATGCGGCCTTGAGTCAAACGTAACCACGGGTCTCATGGGATCATCTTCACCTATTATGGCTGTAAGAGCATGAAATACACTTGTTGAACTGATTCCGCAAACGGTGAATTCTGCACCCACGTTCACAGCGTTCGGAGACTCAAAATCATCTTTTAATACGCCGGCAAAGCTATTGTGATTATCACCGGCAAGGGATATAAAATTATCGATGCCTTCATCTTTCAAAAATTTGAGCAGTTCCTCTCGTTCGCTTAAATATCCCTCCCACGTATCCGTAGTAAATATTGCGTTCGCAGCTTCGGGATTTACCTGATTCAAATCAAGACGCATCGGCATCATAGGTACCGATGAAGCAAAGACCTTCCAGACCGCATCTGATTCCTTAAGCATTTGCTTTACCCAATTTTTCTGATCAGGACCAAGCATGGTTCCTCTTGGCGAGTCTTTTCGCAGGTTTGGAATACGGTTTTCACCCAGTTGAATAAATTCCGGGGGATTTCCGTTGTTCCACTCCCTGCCCGCATCCGAAATTTTTACCAGCTCTACCGGTGCGATGTAGCGGGCATTACCCGATATTTCCAGCGCTATCTGCCCGGGTACGGGATGTTTTGAACGATAAGAACGTGTGTCTGAAACAATCAGATCAACATT
>PWWL01000259.1 GCA_003561515.1 Balneolaceae bacterium | reverse complement strand
TAGAATTTCAGGTGATTACGGAAATTCACCCTGATCAGTTACATGGAGTATTTATTACTGATGTTGATGTCACAAGTAGTGGATATATCGCGATTGCAATCAATGATATTGCAAAGGTGCAGCTATACAATTTCGATGGAGAATTTATTAATGAATACGGAAGAAGAGGTAGGGGCCCCGGAGATTTTACAAATCTGATGTCTGTTGATCTAACAGATACCATCCTATATGCTATGGATAGCGGGCCGTCGGGCCGAATTCACGCTTTTAACAGGGCAGATCCGGGCAGCTATCGGACGTATGTGCTGCCGCGCTCACCTCATGGCAATCCACTTCGGATGTGGCACATGGGTTCAGAGGATTTTCTGGTGGAGTTTAGACCGGGATTTACTAATCAAAACATTAATGAAGAACTTACTTCAACGTTTGGTCTCGTAACGTTATTTGGAAACGGAGAGATCCAAACCGTCATTGAAAACAGATCAAATGAGATGTTCGTTGATCAGTCAGATGGTGGTTTTAGTGTATCTTCAATGCCGTTTGGAAGAAAAAATTTCATCATCCCTTCCGGGACTACTTTGTATCATAACTGGTCGGGAGAGTTTAAAATCCAAAAAATTGGACTGGATGGGAGTGAAATAGGTTCATTTCAGCCTCATACCGGTTCGGAACATATCGAAATCACTGAGGAAGATTATCGGGTTTACTTTTTAAATGAATTGGGTATAACCAGGGATGATGATTTAGAAGATGTGCTGCGGTCTATGTCTGCAGATCGATCTTCAGTCCTCAGAATGAGAACAGTTCAGGCTAAACTCGACAACAGAGATAAACTGCATAACTACTATCCAGCCTATAAGTGGGTAACGGGTGATCAACAGACCTTGTGTTTTGGATCGTATACGGAAGATATAGAGGTACATACGGTAACATGCACGGATGAAAATGGAGAAATACTTGGAGAGGGAGCGCTGACCTCTGATGTAACGATTTTAAGCCAAAGCTCGGAGTTTTTGGCGGGCCTTCGTCAACTCGAAGATGGCTTACAATCAGTGATCGTTTATAAAGTCATTATGGAGTAGTTTATTTAACGAGCCGGAAGAGTCTCATATTTACGGTGTATTGATAATTTCAAAGAAGCCAATCGCGGAATCCCGTTAAGGATGGAGGCCGCAAAGACAGAGCCCATTGAGAATTTTTCCAAAACCCCCTCGATCCATATTTGAGCGTTGATATCAATCCCGCTTCGGGGGTGGCATGATCTGATTCGGTTTACCCAGGGCGCTGCCCTGGGCTATTTGCTGTGACGCCTTTGGCGTCAGGGGGTTTAGCAAATCTTGAAGATCAGTTGCCAACTTGTAGCTCGTTATTGCGCAAAATTCGTTCCGGCCGGAACGTCTGGTCGGTAGCACCGGCGGTGCAAGACATTCGAACTTCCTGCCCGGGTTTTCGAGAAGCCGCGGGAATATAGTCCGGAGGTTGTTCGCGGAACCCTGGTAAGGATGGAGGCCGCAAAGACAGAGCCCATTGAGAATTTTTCCAAAACCCCCTCGATCCATATTTGAGCGTTGATATCAATCCCGCCTCGAGGGGTGGCATGATCTGATTCGGTTTACCCAGGGCGCTGCCCTGGGCTGATTGCTGTGACGCCTTCAGCGTCAGGGAAATGGGGTAATATTGAAAGTCAGTTGTCAACCTGCAGTTCGTTACTGTGCAAAACTCGTTCCGGCCGGAACGTCTGGTCGGTAGCACCGGCGGTGCCCGACACCCGAACCTCCGGCCCGGGTTTTCGAGAAGCCGCGGGAATATAGTCCGGAGGTAGTTCGCGGAATCCTGGTTAGGATGGAGGCCGCAAAGATTGAGGCCATTGAGAATTTTTCCCATAACCCCCTCGATGCTTATTTGAGCGTAGATATGAATCCCGCCTCGGGGGTGGCATAATCTGATGCGGTTTACCCAGGGCGCTGCCCTGGGCTATTTGCTGTGACGCCTTTGGCGTCAGGGGAGCCTGTCACAAACAACCTGAAGCCAGCTTCCTGCTCACAATTTCTGAACACAAATGACACCACAGGGGTCTCTGCTCCAGAAAATTTAATCCACGACTTTGTGTTGTCCTGCAATGGGTTAGGGATGAGTCCAAAAAAAGTTTAAAAATTTCTGTAAGGGTTTTTTGATTTCGGGTTCTTATTAGTAGAGGGCGTAGTTAATGTAAATTCGAGAGATATGGGTAAAATTAATTCACTAAATGGATATAGAGCTGAAAAAGCGTTTGCGCTTCTTATTGAAGATATTGTAGAGGTCAGAAATGTAGAAGATTGGGCTTCAAGAGCATGTATGAGCCCAGATTGGCTGCGTAAAACTATCAGGAAAAAGTATAATAAATCACCAAAACAGTTATTAAGGGAAGTGCGGTATGAAAAAATTGTATCACTAATCGAAAAACGTGGATGGAGGTCATGTGGTGATGAAATTGCTATTGATTCAGGTACCGGCCAAAACTGTAAAGCATTGCATAAATTCTTAAGTAGACACTATGATGTAACTATTACCGACCTAAGAGAGGAGTTACTTACAGGCAAACGTATCGTAGATTACGTCTGGTTGAATAATGATTTAAATGAATAAAAGAATTGAAAATGGATACAATTGTATTGAAGTTGGAGAAAGCTTTTTTTTGGTCTCTTACATTGGATGGTTTTATTAATTGTAAACATCTTTTTAACAGAGGATGTAATAACTGAAAACCGAATCAAATGTGAGGTATGAAATGAGAAATAAAAGCATAATTCTAAAATTAATTATTCTGGTTGTATTTATCTTTCCATTTATGGTTGAGGCAAGTAATTCAGCCATAGATGAAAATGTTATTCCATTTAAATTGGAAGAAATTAAATATTCTAATGAGTTGAATAGATATGCAACCTATGATTTTATCCAAGATTTCGAAACCCATGACCCTTTATATCAAATCAGTATTTCTTATTATCTTGATAAAATTTCTTTAGAAAGCACATGTAAAATTACTATTAGAGGTAAAATAAAAACCGAAGATGGTGAATTGAGTGTTGATCTTGAAATTGAGATAACACTTGAAGGAGATCAAGACTGTGTTGACGCAACAATCAGGATATTAAGAGGCTTGCGGGATTGATAATATTAATCAAAAACTTCTATGCTATGACACATTTAAAGAATGGATTATTAATTATAGTAATGATATTCAGTTATTTGGCTATCACCGGGTACACTGCAGATAATAATTCAGCAGGAGATATCCGGATTGAGCATTCTTTTGGTGACAAACTGAATAGCACTGATATGTCGCTATATGTTCCTTGTGAAAGTTATGCAGAGACTAATTCAATTTCACGAGAATGTACCATTAGGATTAAAACTGATGACATGGACCTTGAAATAACTCTACATGATGTTGGTCGATGGGATTGCTTCAAATTAAAAGTAAGAGGTTTGTGGTCCAGAATAACAGGCCGGTTATAATGTAGGTTAATTCCAAAACCAAAAAAAAGTAATACACAACATCTCACATCTGTGAGATGTTGTGTGCTAATTTAGTGCATACTTGGTTAAAGCATACAGAACGTAAAAATATTAATATGATGAAATCAATGAAAAAAAATGCATTAACATTAATAATTTTAATTTTAATGTCTGGAAAGCTCTTAGGCCAGGAAGGACTGAAATTGAACTACACTGCAATATTAGAATCAGAAAATTATATAGAGCTTGAGGCAGTTTTGTATTTCGAAGATGGGGAATCCTTATTTTATATAAGGAATATGGAAACTGCAAATTCCATAAAATCAGAGTATGGTGAAGAGGAAATGAATAGTATTAAACATAGACCTGACCCTTTGTTGAGTTTCTCTCCACCACGAGATTCACTTATCCATCAGGTATATATTGACAGAGACAATGAGATCATTAAGTCAAGAAGAACAATATTTAAAGGTGGAAAATACCACCCATGTGTTGTTATTGAACCAACAAATTCGATTAATTGGGAAATAACTAATAAAAGCAGAGAAATAGGCTCATATACAGCCATTAAGGCTAAATCAGCATTTAGAGGAAGATACTATACCGCTTGGTTTGTTCCCGATATCGATATTAATGCTGGCCCCTGGAAATTTCATGGATTACCAGGATTAATAATTGAAGTTACAGATGAGGAAAAAGGAGTACAGTTCTTATTTTCTAAATTGGAAAATTTTGATATTGGAAAAAAGCCTATATCTAGACCAGATGAAAGTATAGTGTTAACTATAAATGAGTTTGCAGTATTAAATGACCCGGAAAGAATTGCTCAGGAGTTTGTAAATTGGATATCAAACGAATTGCCTTCAGGTGTGAATTTACTTAACTCAAATGCAATATCTACTTCATTCAGTATTACAGGTATAGAAAGAGAATATTAATATGCCTAGAAAGTAAGTAAATTGTACATGCGCTAATCTATAACCGCATTTTCTGAATGAAAAAAGCCGCAACTTTCATACTCGTGTCTTTACTTGTTGCCTGTACGTCAGATACGGATTCTCCTTCCACTGAGTTTGATGACCTTTCAAACCTCCCGGAAATTATTACTGAAACACTATTTACCACCGGTGGTGGCGATGATTTCTTTTTTGGGAGTATTGCTGATGTTCAGGTGCTGTCTGATGGGACGATTGCCGTACTCGACGGCAGATCGCTTGACATCCATCTTTTGAATGGCCGGGGCGAATGGATCAAAACCCATAATCTGGAAGGAAGGGGGCCGGGAGAGGTTCAGAATCTGACAAACGGAATTAAAATCACGCCTGATGATTATCTGGCGGTACGGGACTATTTGATGTTTAAGATCTCCATTTTTCAATCATCCGGTACCGGTTTAGAGCATATCAGAGATGTTATCATTGAAGAATCGATAGGCAATTTTTTTCTGGATGGAAAAGATCAGCTGATATTGAAAAAAACCACAACCGAGGATCTGACCGAACCAATTGCCGTCATGGATTTAAACGGCAGCTCAGACCTGCAAACCGTACTTGAGTTTCCCGCTTTTGAACGGTTAACCTTAACCGGATCTATGGGCGGGATGAGTTTTACCATAAGCAATTCTACTGAATACCACGCTAAAAATGAGTTCTGTTATTCTGAGGGCCTGCTATATCATATCAGAACCGATAGTGTCGGATTCACATCATATCGTTTGCCGGACGGTGAAGAAGTCTCATCCTCACGTCTTTATATTCCGGCTTTACCACTATCGGATGAAGAAAAAGAAGAAGTGATCGATGGATTACTGGCATCCGGTGGTGATTTATGGGGAAGCCGGGAAAAAGAGAGGCTGATGTCGGAGATGCCCGGGTTCAAACCATCGGTGAACAGGGTTGTCTGTGATTTGCCGGAGGGTATATGGTTGCAGGTAAATGAAACCGACAATCCCGAAGGTGAGACCTGGATTTTGATGTCGGATACCGGAGAGGTGAGAGGCAGCTATATCCATGAAAGAGACAGCGATATTGTAAGTTTTCATCGTGGCCATATTTTTAAAAGAATCACGGACGATTTTGGAGACATTTCGATGGAGGTTCATCGCTACATTTTGGAGTAAAGCTTAATAGCGAAATCCGATGCTCGAAACAGAACCCCAGAAATCAGTAATCGACGAAAGTAATATAAGGCGTCAGGGTGTTTAGCAAATGTTGAAGATCAGTTGCCAACTTGTAGCTCGTTATTGCGCAAAATTCGTTCCGGCC
>PWWL01000398.1 GCA_003561515.1 Balneolaceae bacterium | reverse complement strand
GCGTTCGAAATCAGGAAGTTCATGACTTCTGTGCGCCCGAAATTAAAAATGCATGTTCCCCAGTCGCGGTGTTCACCAAGCCGGGAATCCTCGTGCTCGTAAAGTGCGGTGCCGTCGAAGCGCCGCAGGCCGTGATCATCTTTGGTGAAGTGGGCCGGCACCCAGTCTACGATGATTCCAATATCAGCCTGATGACATTGATCCACAAAATATTTCAGGTCGTCGGGATTGCCGAAACGGCTTGTAGGTGCAAAGTAGCCCGTAATCTGGTAACCCCAGGAGGGATCGTACGGATGCTCGGCAATTGGCATCAGTTCGATGTGTGTAAAGCCCATCTCTTTCACATAGGGCACGAGATCGTCGGCAAGCTCTCGGTAGTTCAAAAAGCCGGGCTCCTCCCCCACTTTGCGCTTCCATGATCCGGGATGGATTTCGTACACGCTGATGGGCTTGTTGAAATGCTGACGATCAGCCCGTTCTTTTAGCCATTTTTTATCCTTCCATTTATAATCGCCCACCCACACTTTTGAAGCTGTACCGGGCCGGAGCTCGGAAAAACGTGCGTAGGGATCCGATTTCTTCATCGGTGCCTCAGCCATGTGAGACTTTATCTCAAACTTGTAGAGATCGCCTTCACCCACATGCGGGATAAACGTCTCCCAAATGCCCTGGTCGTGATATTTTCGCATTCCGTGAAGCCGCCCATCCCAGTTATTGAACGAACCGATAACGCTGACACGGCCGGCACTCGGGGCAGATACCACAAAATGTGTCCCCTTAACTCCGTCAATGGTCCTGATATGGGCGCCCATCATTTTATAGGCGTGATGATGATTGCCCTCTCCCCAGAGCTGCAGGTCATAATCAGACAGGATAGTGCCGAAGCTGTAAGCATCTTTTATCCTGAATGTGTCGCCTGAATGGGGAATTACTTCAAGCTCGTAACTAAATCGGTTTTTCCTTCTTGGAAATACATATTCAAAAAATCCTTCTTCAGCAATTTTTGGAATTTCAAGCTTTTTCCCTTTCTCGGGAACCAGGAAAATGGAACTGGCTTCAGGCCTGAAAGCACGGAAAACCAATTTATCCTTGCCATCTTCGTTCACACTGTGCAAACCTAAAACAGCAAACAGATCGCCATGATCCCCATTGGATATTGCCTTAATTTCTTCGATTTTGAGTGTCGCGTTTTTCACATCCCCAGATTTTTAATTGACAGGGCGCTTAAGATATAAATTTTACAGCCAAAAGCATGCAGACCGCTACCCGTTTTATGTTATCTGATAAATACAAATTTCAGGAATGAATATCATTCGTTTTATATCGAGACGCTATCTTTTCTCAAGAAAGCACGTTTCACTAATCTCGGTTTTAACCGGTATCAGTATTGCCGGGATCACTCTCGGCACGGCCCTCCTGATTATCGTGCTCTCCGTTTTCAATGGATTTTTTGACGTCATCAGGGGGTTTCTCCTCTCTTTCGACCCCGACATCCGTATCGAACTCTATGATAGTCCTGTGATGCCCTACGACGAAGAGCTTATGTCAAGCATTCGTGATCATCCCGAAGTTGTAAATCTCGCTCCGTTCATAGAGGGCAAAGCAATGCTGATTTCGGAAGGACGAAGAAACGATGTTGTAACGGTTCGCGGCGTTGAACGAGGCTCGCACATTCGAATCACGGAACTTGAAAGAAGCGTGCAAAACGGGGTCTTCGATCTGTCGGTGCAAAACAATCGGCCCGGCGTGGTTATCGGTGATATGCTTGTAAACCGGTATGGACTTAGCCCGGGAGATGAAATTGCCCTGCTCAGCCCATCCGGAATGCGAAGGGCACTAACACAATTCTCTGCCCCGCGCGCAAGCCGGTTCATCGTTAGAGGCAGCTACAGCATTCAGCAAATCATCGATGATGAAATCGTGTACATCGACCTTGTTGCTGCACAGCGGCTTTTTAATATGCGAAATGAAATAACCGGATTCGACTTACAGCTCACCGACACCGACCGTGCCGAGCGATTTAAGACAGAAATAGCAAGCGTGCTTGGAGATAAATATCGCATTCAAACATGGTACGATCTTCAAAAACCCCTTTATGATGTAATGAACATTGAAAAATGGGGTTCTTATTTTATTCTGATGATTATCGTTCTGGTAGCGGTCCTCAATATCGTGGGATCTTTGACCATGATCGTGCTTCAAAAGAAAAAGGATATCGGAGTATTGATTGCCATGGGCATGACTTCGAAAACCATAAAAAAAATCTTTGTGAGCCAGGGGATTCACATAGGTCTGATAGGATGTGGAATCGGCGGCTTACTTGGGGTTTTGCTGAGTCTTGCTCAAAAGGAGTTTGGCATCGTTAAACTCTCAGCTTCGTTTATAATTGACGCATATCCGGTCATGATTAACCCATTCGATATTGTGCTTGTGCTCGGTGGCAGTATGCTGCTTTGCATTGCAGCCAGCTGGTATCCGGCCGTGCGGGCTGCTCAAATCCAGCCGGCCGATGCGTTGAGAGATGAGTAGAAGGCAACAGGGAACAGGGAACAGGGAACAGGGAACAAGTTTCTTCATGAGTTGCATATTGTTGATGCCTACTGCCAACTCGCAACTCGCAACCAGTTACCCGCAACTGGCAACGGATTTAGAACATTAGAACTTAGAACTTGGTACTGCAAAACCTGAACCATGCTCCCTGTTCCCTACTACTCACCCCCAAATCAGAACCGCATTGTAAGGCACGTATCTTCTCAGAACCCTGCAATTTCCTGCCGGTGGCTGATGTCCGGGCGGACGATCGGTGTACCAGACTCTGCACATTCCCTTTGGCGGCATATGTCCGGGCGGAATTCGAACATGATGTTTCGGCGGCGGCGCTACCCTTTTGTCTCTTTGATAGGTTCGGGTTTTTACCTTTTTGGGCGGAGGCGGCGGATCACCAATAATAATTGGCTCGGGATGAATAATGAGTCCGCCAGACACCATACAGCCCGACAGGCCAAATGAGATAAAGATTAGGACAATCAGCTTAAACATAACGGATTTCATAGTTCTGCTCCTTTTGTTTCACAGATTTCCACGGCGGTCTGTTTAACCGCGGCATTTGTTATATCCCTGTGAACAGAGGTATTGGAGACAGGTTTCTGAAATCGGACAAATTCACATCTTTATGCGATGTGCCGTCGTGCAGATCATGCTGAATAAATATCGGGCAAATCGTTTTCGTAGAGAACCACATCACCGGGCCTGGAATACTCCTTTAGAATATCGTTTGCCTCAAATAATGATTTCGCGATTCTGAGATCAACATTACCGCCATTTTCAGCAGCCCGAATTCCCTCTGCAATCGGGGCGGTCTGTTCCTCCCCCACCAGAATTACAAGGTCCAGCGCCGATTTCCCGATATATTCGCCAAATCTCCTGTTTTCTGACTCTTCGAGATCACCCAGCTCAATCATCCCCGGGGTAATGAGAATGCGCCGGCCTGTGTTGAATGATGCCAGGATATCAACGGCATTTTTTGCTCCAGCCGGGTTGGAGTTGAATGCATCATCAATAATAGTAAGGCCATTTCGCTGCTTTAGCTCAAGGCGATGCTCAACAGGCTCCATTTTTTCAGCCGCCACTGCAATTGTCCTCCGGCGGATGTCGAACAGGCCGGCTGTGGCAGCACCAAGAAGAAAGTTTTGAATATTATGAGCTCCAAGAAGCTTGGTCTGGATTCTTTCGGTATGTGTAACTGCTCCATTCCCATCTTTCCATTCCATATCAAATGAAGTTCCACGCGGCGAAATATCCACATTCCGGGCGGAAAGTGAGCCATCGTTTCCGGTTACAATCACGTTGATGTCATCCCGAATGTCTGCCATACGGCGCACAGTGTCATCATCACCATTCAATATCAGGGTTCCGCCCGGTTTCAGTTCCCTGGCCAGTGTCGACTTTTCATCGGCGATCGCTTCTTTCGACCCGAATGTTTCGAGATGTGAAATACCCACATTGGTAATCACGGAAATATCGGGGCGCGCAATATCGCACAGCTCTTTAATATTGCCTTTGTAGCGCGCTCCCATTTCAAGGATCAGTACCTGATGCCGGGCTTCCAGATCGTTGTTAATTACCTTGCAAATACCCATCGGGGTATTGAAACTGCCGGGAGTCACGCAAACCTGAACCCGTTCTTTTAAAAAAGCATCGATAACGAACTTCGTGCTCGTTTTACCATAGCTGCCGGTGATAGCTATCACCTTGAGGTGCGGCATGGATGCCAGCTTATTCCGCGCTTTTCTTTTGAATCCGTTTTGAATGATTTTCTCCACAGGTTTCATCAATAAGGCAGCCAGCATCAAAAACAGCCAGACAAACATATCCACAATCACCATACCGAAGCTGAGAAAGTAGGGGTCGGTGTTGATGAATGGTGCGGCAAAGTCGCGAAGCTGTATCCCGCGATAGGCAAAATCGATCATATAAAACCAAACTACGGCCATCAGAATAAGTGCCGTAATACCGAGCCTTTTCAGTCTCGGAGTGTAGACCAACGGCTTTTTCTCCTTTTCTTCTGTATAGTTTGAAACCCCGATGAACCAGAAGAGCGTGAAGACAAACATGGTAACTGCCCCGGCCGTGAGAGTGATTCGTTCAGCCAGAAAATAGATGAGTATCAGTATGATGACATTGAAAATAATATGCTCGGAAGTAACCGCTTTTGAATAGAGATGGTCGCTGATCCATTTCCGGTACTCATTGCCTTTATATCCAAGCTGCTGAAACATGTGCAGAAAGTACCTGAGCCTGTAAATAGAGTGACGAAGAAAGATCGCGATGATGAGAATCACGATTCCATTCATTGTAAACGTGTAGAGATCCAAGCCGGACAATTGATTAAAAAATATTAGCTACTGAGATACCTGCTTTCGAAGGCTCCTGTGAGATAGTTGCAAACCACTGCAAAATAATTTCGTTCCTGCGGTTATGCAGCGTGCCAATCTGTTCATTTTTGAATTCAGGAAAATATAAGGGAGACCCGTTCGAATATGAATACCTGATCCGTTATATTAGCACCCTGAAATTACAGATTTAATTGAACAAGAATGACTTTGCTAAATGTAACGGTAAAGTTATCAAATATAATTACAGATCATTAGCATGAAACTGATTATTCCAATGGCAGGCCGGGGAACAAGAGTACGGCCACACTCTCACACCACACCGAAACCGCTGCTCCCCGTAGCGGGAACAATGATTATCGAGAGAATTGTGGAGACCTTTGCAAGAACTCTCGACCGAAAGATACACGAAATTGTGTACATCCTTGGGCCTGATTTCGGCAGGGAGATTAAAGAGACACTTCAGAGTATGAGCGACCGTCATAACGCCAAAGCCACTTTTCGGGTTCAGGATGTTGCCCTTGGTACCGCCCATGCCGTTTCATGCGCAAATGAAGATCTTGAAGGTGAGGTGATCATTGTATTTGCCGACACTATCTTCGACTCAAAAGATAAAGTTACCGTTGACGACGCCGACAGCGTGATCTGGCTGAAAGAGGTTGAGGACCCCTCCCGGTTTGGCGTTGCCGTGCACGATGGCGATACCATCACTGATTTTGTGGAGAAACCAAGCGAACCCATCTCCAACCTGGCCATCATCGGAGTTTACTACTTTAAACGCGGCGAAGATCTGAAAAAAGAGATCCAGTATCTTCTCGATCACAATGTGACCGGCCATGGCGACGAATATCAGCTGACTGACGCGCTCGACAGGCTTCTGAAAGACGGCAAGGT
>PWWL01000164.1 GCA_003561515.1 Balneolaceae bacterium | reverse complement strand
CTTGAACTGAGCACCTCACGATTTCTGGGTGACAAAAATCTCCAGTTCCAGGCCTTTATGGTGTGGCACAACGAAAACACCGTTGATGACGAGAGCGACTTCTGGGACCGAACCAGCAGGGGAGTCCGGGTGGCATATCCAAACTTTCCGTTTACGTTCTGGGCTTCCTACAGGGAGTTTGGAAATGCATTTAACCCGGCCGTGGGCATAGCCCCAAGAGTGGCGTTCAGAAGATTTCAGCCAACTTTTCAATATACCCAGGTTTTGTCGAATAGCAGCCTTATCCGGTCACTCACCTACCAGCTCAGACATGAGTACCTGATGGATCTCGACTTCAGGCCCGAAACCGTAAATACCCGTTTTACCCCGCTGGATATTCGTTTTGAAAGCGGCGACAGGATCCAGGCCAGCCTAAACAGAAACTTCGAACGTTTGCAAGTACCTTTTGATATTTTACGGGATGGCACCATCGTAATTCCTGATGGGAGCTATCATAGCTGGTCGTTCAACACCAGCCTCAATACGGCATCCTTCAGAAGGGTGGCTTCTGACCTGAGTTACACATATGAAGGTTTCTGGACAGGAACACGATCGGTTTACAACACTACGCTTACTGTGAGGCCATTCCCTGGCATCAATTTATCGGCCGATTGGTCGCGGAGCGATGTGAATTTAGAGGAAGGTGATTTTACCACCGACCTTGTCCGCTTCCGTGGAAATGTTGATCTCACACCGCGCATCTCCTTCACCAACATCGTGCAGTTCGACAATGTGAGCGATCTTCTCGGCCTCTACAATCGGTTCCGCTGGATTGTTACACCGGGATCAGACATTTTCCTTGTACATACCTGGAACTGGATCCAGATTGACAACAGGTTCTCGCCTCTCGAAACTCAGGGCTCGGTTAAGATAAACTATACGTACAGGTTTTAACCGCGCCCGCTCAGGCTATGCCTTGCTGCGATACTTCGGTCTTTTTCCGCGCCGGGATCAACGACGTATAAGCCACAGATTGGGTCCGCCTTGAATTCTTTGCGTGAAGATCAAAAACCCGGACGTTATGATAGGCATCCTTAGCAATCAAAGATGATTTTAAGACACCTATCCTGTTTTCATCACAAACGATTTAGTAACATACCTGTCATGAGCAATCACATCGAATACCGTGCGCTGGTGGCCGAGGAGTCAAAAAGGGGATTCACCCAGCAGGTGAGAATACTCTCAACAGCTTCGCTTCCGGAGAATGATCTGCTGGTCCGGGTTCACTACTCTTCGCTGAACTACAAGGATGCCCTCTCTGCATCGGGCAATCGCGCTGTCACCAAAAACTATCCGTTTACGCCGGGCATAGATGCCGCTGGCATTATCGTGAAAAGCGGCACCGACAAATTCAAAGAAGGTGATGAAGTGATCGTAACAAGCTACGATCTGGGCATGAACACTCCCGGAGGTTTCGGAGAGTACATTTCGGTTCCTGCCGAATGGACACTGCATCTGCCCGGAAATCTCACATTGAAAGAGAGCATGATGATCGGAACTTCGGGGCTTACGGCAGCCATTGGAATAGAAAAAATAATGGCAGGCGGCATAGAACCGGAGAGTGGCAAGATACTGGTAACCGGCGCTACGGGAGCGGTTGGCTCGTTTGCGGTGGCACTGCTTGCCCGGTTGAACTATGACGTGGTAGCGGCCACCGGCAAGACCGACAGGGAGGAATTCCTGATAAAGGCGGGCGCTTCGGAAGTGATACACCGTGACCGGGTATCGGATGTTGGTGGAAGTCCGCTGTTATCGTCATCCTGGGCCGGAGCCATTGACACAGTGGGTGGCAGTATGCTGGATGCCGTGATCCGCCAAACGGCTCACAATGGAGTTGTAGCCTGTTGCGGAAACGTGCTTGGAGGAGAACTAAACACGAGTATCTACCCCTTTATTCTGAGAGGGGTAAGTTTGATGGGCATCGATTCGGGCATCGCATTGATGCAAGACCGCCTGCGCCTGTGGAACAAGCTTGCGGGCCCGTGGAAACCTGAACCTGAGATACTGGCTCACGTCTGCACGGAGAAAGGGCTCGACGATATGAAACCTGAAATTGAGAAAATGCTTCAAGGGGGCCAGTCAGGCAAAATCCTGGTTAACTTGCGTGACTAAGCACCCTGTTTTTCTTTTCTTTTATGGCTTTCTCTAGCGGCACCCGAATAGCTGATGGATTAATCGGCTTCACAAGAAAATCGATGTAGCCGGTTTTTCGGGCTCTCTCTTTATTCAGCTTGTCACCATTTCCCGACAAGTAGATAACGGGGACATTCGAAAAAGATCGAACTCTCGAAACCACTTCAATCCCGTCCATTTCACCCTTCAGTGAAATGTCCATGATTACGGCATCCGGGTCGTGCGCTTTTATTTTTTGAATTGCCTCTTCACCGCTAATCGCTTTGTCGACAACTTCGTACCCAAGTCTCTCCACAGTTCGTGTTTCAACAAGCGACAGCAGCATATCGTCTTCTACGACGATGACTGTACCTTTAGATTTTGTGCGTTCCATAGTAGCGTTGATTTCTCTCAAAATATTAATTTATTCTAATATTCAAAACATCTATCGAATATTAATTCGCGTCTCATTGCTCTTTCATAGTCAATCTTCTTTAGGTGAAAATGCCTATCCACCTTTAGTCACTAATAAAGTATTAAATGGCACAGACCCACACAAATTTTGAAGCCGTGTTTCTTGCCAAATCCGAAAAACCGCATGACCATGTAGCCGGGCGGGGATGCGATGGACTGTGTGTGTTTTGAGAAGAACGAGCCTGGATAGAGGATAGCAGGCTAGGCAGTAAGCAGTTGGCAACTTTGGAGTAGAGATTTGAGGTAGTGCATAAAGTGCATGGCGCATAGCGCTTAGCGCTTAGCGCTTGGCAATTTGCGTATAATGCTCCCCTATCTTGTGTATTGAGTTGCCTTCTGCCTCCCGGCATTCCCCAACTCCTAAACTGCCCACAACCGGACCTACATGGATTTCATCTAAACATTTCATAGGTGAGCATGAACACGTTTCGGAGAAACGTCTGGTCGGTAGCTTTAAAATGGAACCCATTCACGAAACCCCGAGCCCGTATTTCGATCAACGCCGTGATCCAAACCGAGGGGTTCACGGGAAGACCCATCAACGGGTATGCCCCCCAGGGCACCCATTCCGGAGATCGCGGACAACCTCCGGATTATGATTTCGTGATTTGTCGCAAAACCCGGCCGGAGGCTTGGGTTTCGCGCACCGCCGGTGCTACCGACCAGACGTTTCTCCGAAACGTGCCTTCCATAAAAAAAGCGATTCATGTGATGATTTGTAATCTAATCATTGGCATGCACCCGACGCTGAAAGCGTCAGATATCACAGCCCGGGGCAACGCTCCGGGTAAACAGATCAGAGATGCCAAACCCCGAGCCCATATTTCGATCAACGCCGTGATACCAACCGAGGGGGTAACGGGAAGGATTATCAACGGGAATGGCCCCTCGGCTCCCATACTGAAGATCGCGGACAACCTCCGGATTATGATTCCGTGGTTTTTTGCAAATCCAGGCCGGAGGTGGAATCTGCTCCACGATATCCCCGGGCTTGTTTTTGCCCTGCAAAAACCGCCCGGGGTTACAAGATGATACATGCCTACAGCATTTTTGAGTTTGACGCACATGTTATATTTCGGGTACATCGCCGTATTTCTTCTAACAAATACATATGGATTTCATCTATAGATTTTTATCGGTGAGCATAAACACGTTTCGGAGAAACGTCTGGTCGGTAGCTTTAAAATGGAACCCATTCACGAAACCCCGAGCCCATATTTCGATCCACGCCGTGATCCACACCGAGGGGGTAACGGGAAGGCCTATCAACGGATATGGCACCCACGGCTTCCATCCCGGAGATCGCGGACAACCTCCGGATTATGATTTCGTGGTTTTCCGCAAAACCCGGCCGGAAATTATGACACGGCATGTTTACAGTTCAATTTACATATACGGCAGAAATGCGGCCGACATCTGTTCGATTTCTCTCCTGCTTATATTTAATTTTTCAGCCTCCGTTCTCCATCTCGCAACGACCTCTTCGATCTCCTGAGCGATCTGTGTTGCTCTGGCTTCGGATAACCTGAATAAAGGTGCAACCCTGAGGGCTATATCCTTTTCCAGCCTGTTATCCTGCTCATCAATATTCAGATTGAGGCCGTAGCCTTTGGGATTTGGATTAATATCGTATGCCGGACTCAATCTTAACCCTTTATTGGTAAGAATGAACCCGTGATTTCTTAAATGATCATCAGTATTGGATACACAAATACTGAACACAATCCGTCTCCAAAGCTGCTCTAAATCATGGGTAATGCTGGCTCCGCGTGTTTGCAGAAGTTCAACCAGTTCAAGATAGCTCACCCCGGCCTGAGCGTCCGCCCCATCCTGATAACCAAGAAGTGTCATCGCAGAAAAAAAATGATGGCGATTCCCCTTCTCATCCCGGTCAAAACGCTTCGTCATAAACGTTGTATGATCAGAGTAAAACTTTTCAGCCCTTGATTGAGCCATTTCCACCTCACACTTTCGTGCAAGTTTCCAGATCAAATACTCCCACGCTCCAACATCGAAGTCATCATTCTTGCTTGGAAATTTTGCAATCCACAAGTGACCTTCTTCCGATTTGACGCTTGCCTTTGGTCTGGCGCCACCCAGGGATGATCCCGGAGCAATCAATAGCATCAATCGTTTTAAGAACTCTTTGTCATCTAATGATCTATCCTCTTCAAGCTCATTCGCTGCACGCTCTAATTCCCTGAGTGATGTCATCGGAGGAGTGGAGTGTACCGGATCGTCATCTAAAAATGGCCCGTCTTTATCAGTTTTAAATCGCAGAGCACCCATTCTCGATTCGTCATGAACTCCAAGCAGATAATCCGATTCCATCAGCCTTCGCCCCGGTCTGTCTTCTATTCTGGCATTCATTGCTTCACGTCTGTCCATGAGTACCCGTCCCCATCGGTCGGGAGAGGAATCCAGGAAAATTCCAAAATTTCGCTCCTCCTCACTGAGATACTGCGGACCTTTATACAACTTCAGGTTAGGGTCGATTTCAAACACTGAATCTGATTCTAAAAAATCGGAGCTGTACTCAAACGAAAATATCTCTTTTCCTCTTACAACGGTGGCACTCAACGCTCCCATTAATATGGGGTCTTGCAGCGGGGAAGGGTGCGAGCAGACCATTATTTCTTTTCTCTGCTGATCGGCTGCCATCACGAATCACTCTTTTTTTTCGGTGCTCTTTTTTTAGATATCAACTCAGCATCCTGAATTTTTCTCCCAAGTTCATCATCAAAAGCCAGTTTCAGGACGTCCCTTTCCAGCCCCAGGGCGGCAAGAACCTGGAAGTAGTTTCCCAACGCCACACCGGGCTCACCTTTTTCTATTCTCCAGAGAGTTGATGTGCCAATATCTGCACGTTCCGAGACCTGTTCAGCACTCAATTTTCTGCGTAACCGTGCCAATTTGAACTGCTCTCCGACTTGTTGAAGCATTCGTTCATGTTTGGGCAGTAATACAGGGCGTTTTCTATTCATAATGTTTCATATTTGATATGTAATATACAGCTCTTGTTTCAAATATGAAATGTTATCGAGGTGCATTGGTTTGCGCCATGTCCGGGGCTATCTCATTCAGCTTGATTCATTCAATGGAGATTTTGAGTAGCAGAATCTACTTTAACGCCCCACCACGCCGCCATAATCACCCCATCGGCCAGGGCAATCAGCTTGCAGTATCTAAGCAGAGCATAGAAAGCGGCATCTCTTTATTTAAGTGT
>PWWL01000038.1 GCA_003561515.1 Balneolaceae bacterium | reverse complement strand
CGAAACAGAACCCCAGAAATCAGTAATCGACGAAAGTAATATAAGGCGTCAGGGTGTTTAGCAAATGTTGAAGATCAGTTGCCAACTTGTAGCTCGTTATTGCGCAAAATTCGTTCCGGCCGGAACGTCTGGTCGGTAGCACTAGCGGTGCCCGACACCCAAACCTCCGGCTTGGATTTTTGAAAAGCCGCGGGAATATATTCCGGAGGTTGTTCGCGGAACCCTTGCGAGGTTGGAGGCTGCAAGGATAGATGCCATTGAGAGTTAACCCCATAACCCCCTCGATTCATATTTGAGCGTTGATATGAATCCCGTCTCGGGGGGTGCATGATCTGATTCGGTTTACCCAGGGCGTTGCCCTGGGCTATTTGCTGTGACGCCTTCAGCGTCAATGGGTTTAGCAAATCTTGAAGAAAGGGCGCCAACCTGCAGTTCCTTGCTGCGCAAAATTCCTTCCGGCCGGAACGTCTGGTCGGTAGCACCGGCGGTGCAAGACATTCGAACCTCCGGCCCGGGTTTTCGAGAAGCCGCGGGAATATAGTCCGGAGGTTGTTCGCGGAATCCTGGTAAGGATGGAGGCCGCAAAGATTGAGGCCATTGAGAGTTTTTCCCAAACCCCCCTCGATCCATATTTGAGCTTTGATATCAATCCCGCCTCGGGGGTGTCATGATCTGATTCGGTTTACCCAGGGCGCTGCCCTGGGCTATTTGCTGTGACGCCTTTGGCGTCAGCGAGCCTGTCACACACAACCTGAAGCCAGCTTCCTACTCACAATTTCTGAACACCAATGACACCACAGGGGTCTCTGCTCCAGAAAATTTAATCCACGGTTTTGTGTTGACCTGCAATGGGTTAGAGATGAGTCAAAAAAAGTTCAAAAATTTCTGTAAGGGTTTTTTGATTTCGGGTTCTTATTAGTAGAGGGCGTAGTTAATGTAAATACGAGAGATATGGGTAAAAAATCCTATCAAGGGATACCTTGCATGCCCCGCTAAGTTTAGGTGTAGTTGTTGAGAATTTCAGAATAATCAAGGGCCGAGATGAGTGAAAAAATATTTCCAAAAGAGATCATAGAGAATTCACAGGAAGCCAATTTTTCAAAGCACTCTGTAAAATCGCGAGTCATTTATACAATCATTGTGCTATCTCTGATCTGTTCGGCAGGTGTTTTGCCTTTTATTTACGTTGATGTAGGGGTGCGAAGCCACGGGCTGATCCGTCCGGTGACAGAAGTAGTACAGATTTCTTCACCTGTATCAGGAAATATTCAGTCGTTACTTGCCAACGAGAACAGTTCTATCAGCCGGGGAGATCTGTTTGCAATCATCGACTCACCTGAAATTACCGAGAGACTCCGCTTTAATACTCTGCGTACGGATCAGCTTCACTCCTTTCTTGCAGATCTTTCAATACTTCTTCGGGAAGATAACTTGGTATTAATAAACACCGGAGAACTCCAATCACCCCGCTACCAAAGGGCTTATTTGGAATTCAGACAGCTGCTTTTAAACCAGCAGCAAAGAGTTGACCAGGCCAGAAAAAAACTTGAAAGGGAAAAAATTCTGTTCGAGAGAGAACTATTGAGTGAAGCGCAAATGGATGAGGCACTTTTCGCATGGCAGGATGCTGTTAACAATTACAGACTGTTAAAAGAGCAGCATCAAAACCAGTGGATTCTGGACGAAATTACTTTCCGGGATGAACTGAACCAGTTGAAATCGGAAAAGATCCGATTAAAGAAAGAGTTGAGCCGATATGAAATACGTTCGCCAATTACCGGTACCGTTCAAAATATAAACGGAATTTTTCAGAGCAGCTTCATCCACGTTAACCAGCCATTAGGTGAAGTTTCGCCGGACACAAGTCTAATTGCCGAGGTTTATGTTACTACCGGAGACATCGGTTTGCTGCGGGAAGGGATGCAGGTTCGTATGCAAATTGATGCATACAATCATCATGACTGGGGTGTTGTCACAGGACAAATTAAAAGCATATCCAGGGATGTAATTATCAATGAAGGGCAGCCGCTGTTCAGGGTTCGGTGTTCTGTAGATCAGACATTTTTAGAATTGAAAAACGGATTCAGGGGAGAATTAAAAAAAGGAATGACATTCCAGGCGCGGTTTATTGTAAGCCGTCGCAGCTTGTTTCAATTGCTTTACGACAAAGTAGACGATTGGCTGAACCCGGCATGGAGCGAAAATGAATATGTATCAATCAAGGAAAACGACAGGCCATGAAAAAGGGGAGAATCGGGATAAAACAGCATGACATAACGGATTGCGGTGCAGCATGCCTGGCCTCGGTTGCTGCGCATTTCGGATTGGAGATGCCCATTTCGAAAATCCGGCAGTATGCTTCAACCGATAAGAAAGGGACGAACATCCTGGGCATGATTGAGGCGGCCGAAAAACTTGGTCTGTCCGCCAAAGGTGTGAAAGGGGAGTATGAAAGCCTGTTTAAGATACCGGTCCCAACAATCGCTCATATCGTGGTAAAAGAGGTGCTCCATCATTTTGTAGTGATCTACGGTGTTTCAAACAAATTCATCGTGGTAATGGACCCGATGGACGGAAAAATCCACAAAATTCCGCACAAAGAGTTCAAAAAACAGTGGACAGGCGTTCTTGTGTTGATTATGCCGGCAGAGACATTTGTACCCGGCAGCGAAAAAGTATCCATCTCAAGTCGCCTCTGGTTTCTATTGAAACCGCACCGCTCTGTACTGTTCCAGGCATTGATCGGTGCTGCAGTCTACACCGTTATTGGCCTGTCTACTGCGATCTTTGTGCAGCTAATTGTTGATCGTGTTTTGGTTGATGGCAACCGTAATCTGCTGAACTTGCTGGGCGTGGGTATGGTGGTGATACTCTTGCTGCAGATATTCATCGGTGTTGCCAAAACGGTCTTCACGCTGAAAACCGGGCAGTTGATCGATGCACGGCTCATATTGGGGTATTACAAGCATCTGCTAAAACTTCCGCAGCGTTTTTTCGATACCATGCGGGTGGGAGAGATTATTTCACGGATCAATGATGCAGTTAAGATTCGCGCATTCATCAATGATGTGGCGATCAATATTGTGGTGAACATCTTTATCGTGCTCTTTTCTTTCGGGCTGATGTTTACCTACTATTGGAAGCTCGGACTCATCATGCTTTCCATTATTCCGGTTTACACGCTGGTATATGTGATTTATAACCTGCTGAACAAGAAAACCCAGCGTAAACTCATGGAAGATTCGGCTGATCTGGAGTCGCAGTTAGTGGAATCGCTGAATTCAGTCTCCACAATCAAACAGTTCGGGCTCGAAGGGTTCGCCAACATGAAAACAGAAACCCGGTTTGTGCAGCTGCTCAAAACGGTATACCGTTCGGGCCTGAATTCTGTGTTTGCCGGAAATGCATCCCAGTTCACCTCAAGGATGTTCACCATTATATTGCTTTGGGTTGGAGCCGGGTTTGTACTTCAGGGATCCATTACACCCGGTGAGCTTCTCTCTTTCTACGCCATTATCGGATATTTCACCGGTCCGGTGAGCGAACTGGTGGGCATGAACAAAACCATCCAGGATGCGATGATTGCGGCCGACCGTTTATTCGAGATCATGGACCTGGACAAAGAAGATCAGGGTCAAAAAGTAACACTGAACCCTGAAATGATTGGTGATATCCGTTTCCGGGATGTTCATTTCCGGTATGGTTCGCGGGTGGATGTATTTGATGGGCTGAACCTGGTAATTCCCAAAGGAAAGGTGACGGCGTTTGTGGGTGAGAGCGGATCGGGAAAGACCACCCTGGTCAATATTTTACAGAAAATGTACCCCATCGAATCGGGCAGGGTTTCAATCGGTGAAATGAACCTGGCCCATATTGATACAGAGAGCTTGAGAGATATTGTGTCGGTGGTCCCCCAAAAAATTGATCTGTTTAGCGGAAATGTGATTGAGAATATAGCTGTGGGTGTATTTGACCCAAATATGGAGAAGATCATCACAATCTGTAAAACGCTGGGCATTCTCTCGTTTATCGAGGATTTGCCCAATGGTTTTGAAACACACCTGGGAGAAAACGGGGCTACGCTTTCCGGCGGTCAAAAACAGCGAATTGCAATTGCAAGGGCTTTATATAAAGAGCCACAGATCCTGATCCTCGATGAAGCCACCTCTTCGCTCGATTCCGCTTCTGAGCAGTATGTGCAGGACGCTGTGAACTACCTCCGCTGCCAGGATAAAACCGTGATCCTGATTGCCCATCGACTAAGCACCGTTTTTATGGCGGATAAAATATGTGTACTCGAAAAGGGTCGCCTGGTTGAGGAGGGGAGCCACAGGCAGCTCGTGTTTCGGGAAGGGCCTTATTACAGGCTTTGGCAGAGCCAGTTTCCGTTTTTGAATGGAGATTTAAAAATGAAATTTGTGAAAACAACAACTCAACCTTAACAGTATGGGTCTCTATAACTATTTAAATAGGATACGACGGCTGGACACTCTGATCCGCCAAAAGCGAACCGGAACGCCTAAAGAACTGGCAGAGAAATTGGATATTTCCGAACGATGGCTATACATCCTTATGGAAGAGCTGAGAATCGAATTGGGATGCCCCATTCGTTACGACCGGAGAAGGAGAAGTTATGTTTATGAAGAACCCGGAAAAGTTGTGATTGGGTTTACGAAAGAGCTGGAACCGTGGCAGAAAAAACAAGTAAGCGGAGGTCGAATTTTTTCCCACTGTATGTATAAGTGCAGTTGGGAAGGATATTTTATAAGTGCAATCAAAAAATTTGGTTGTCTCAGTGATTACTTAAAAAAAAATCAAGAACTATGGAAAATTTGAAATCTTTAACAAAAGATGAACTTTTGTTCATTAATGGAGGTCAAGATGAACCGGTTGTAATGACGGGTTATCCGGGGCAATCATTAATCAACTTTATCTGGAGTACACTCAAAGCTGCCTATCAAAAAGGTTATGATGAAAAGCTTTTAAATATTGAACCTTGTAAATAACTAAATTAAATTAACCATGGAAGATTTAAAATTAACTGAACTCAGTAAGAATGAATTAAACGAGCTCAATGGTGGTATACCAGTGCTTTTAGCTTATGCTGCTGCATATGCAACAATATATGCTGCTGCTCATGTTGCTGCTTACTATAAAGGGTACAGCGATGCACATGAAACAATTGAACCTTGCACATAATAATTAATTTAGCCCGAGAATTCTAGAAAACTCTCGGGCTAATATGATTTTTCTCATGAATATTTTCTATCCGCCTGATTACCAATATGGTTTAATTTACCTTGTAATAATTATACTCATTGTCATTTCTGCATTGTTTGTATCGAAAAAAATTGATAAAAAGAAACAGGAAAAAAACAAGAAAAATTATGTAGTTAATGCAATGGTTGTTTTTATTATTCTTTTGACATTATACTTTTTTGCACTTCCGTCGTATATCTAATTAACATAATAGAATAGCATAAATTCTAACAATCAAGCAGGTTTTTTTCATGCTGATTCAAAGCAAATAAAAAATTTAGAGCACAGAGTAACGAAAAATTGACATCAGGCAACATTTAAACCAAATTTATTCCCTGCTCCCTGCTCCCTGCTCCCTGCTCCCTGCTCCCTGCTCCCTGCTTTTGTGCAGTCCCGCCCCCTCGGGAAACCCTGAACTAATTCGAATCTGACAGGATCCCGAAGGCATTCAGGAAAGCTGCCAGGTCGAACCTTAAACGTTGAACTTTAAACTTTGAACGGCGCGAAGCGCCATTGAAACGGCGTCAGCCTTACAACCCTTTTAGCCAAAAAACCATCTCCTTATCTGTCTCCTCCTCTTTTTCGATATCTTTCCAGCGGTAGGTGGTGGTGAGTTCGGGGTG
>PWWL01000065.1 GCA_003561515.1 Balneolaceae bacterium | reverse complement strand
TTATTTCGTAAATTAAATGAGCTCAGCCCAAAGGGAGCTTCAAAATAGCGCACCTCTTCTGTTTCGGGGTCCGCCATCAGAATGATTCCCTGATCACCGGGCGTGAAATATGTCTGTATGAATAGCCGGTTTTGTGCAGCGCTGAAACCGATGAACATTGGCAAGGAATCATTCTCATACAGAACCGATGAGAGCTGATCAATATCTGCCTCGTAATCACCTGGCTCATAAAACTCAATCATCAGGGGTATGATTTCGGAGTGATGTTCCCGCACAGGAATTTGCAGGAAATCAAGAGTCTCTTTTTCTCCGGTAGGCAGATGATACCTGTTGATTATTGGTGTATGAGACGACATGTAATAGAACCAATCACCGTCCATATCCCACAGAGTCTTTTCCGCAAAAATATTCGGTAGGTAGAATGTGAAGTCCGGATATTCATACCGTGTTCGCTGCTCGCCGGGAAGTTCCAGAAGTTTCTCCTTCATTTCGAAGTTTTGGTCAAGGCTGTACAGTAAATATCTGTTCTCCGGTGTAAAGAAGTTTTCGGATTGAGTAAAAAGACCAAAATAACCCGCTTCCGTAATGAAGACAGAGCTAAGGTGATACGTAGCCGGATATTGATACATCTTCGTTTCCAGCAGTTCCAGATCGTCATCTAAAATTTGAAAGACGTGAATTCGATTATTCCGGGGGTCCACAACGTAAAGCTTCTGATTTTCATCATAGTATAGCCGGGCATAATCGCCAAGCTCGCCCGGCCCCCTTCCCTGACCGCCAGCGGTGTTTAGAATGTCGCCATCCGGGCCCAATACCTTGATTGTATAATCAGCACGATCCATCTGTATCAGAATTTCTGAATTTTTTGGTGCAACGAGCCCACCGGCCATGTAAATCTTTTCAGCACCCGGGTGCACTTCACTGTACGATGGAATCTGGGAATAACTCTGAGTGATGAATTCTCTGAACGGATCCTCCGTCTCCGGATCTGCAGAACATGCGTGCATTGTGATTAGTAGAATTATTGCCACGCAGGCACGAAAGGCCACGGAAATTTCCGTGCTTTTCCGTGACTCCGTGGCAACTTTCCAAGGCTTCAACATTAGTCCATATTTTGGTTCCAATTCTTCACTTTTGCCTTTTGCCTTTTGCCAAAAACTCCCGAATTCCACTAAATCAATTCAACCTCATACTTCACAATCTTCTGCAATCCGGTCTCCTCTTCAACTTCGAGGAAGTATGCATTTCTGTCTTTCACCAGCTGGAGCATGTTAACCGCGGGCTTTTTGAACTCCGCAAGTTTCTCTCCTCCCTCATCCAGTACCCAGATCTCGTTTTCCTGCTCATCTTCGGTATAGAGCGTGATCCAAATCCTGTTTTCGTCATCCACAAGAAATGTATGGAAAGCCGGACGGGTCTCGGGAATATCCAGCGCCCTTACCGATTCGCGCACACCCTCGTCTTCGAAGTTGGCCAGCATGGCAGATCTGTTCAGCGGCGGATTGGGCCGGGAGTAATAGATGGATCGCAGGTACTCTCCCTCAAGAGTGACAAACTGCAGGTGGATCCGGCCGGTGTAGCCCCACAATAGGTTTTCATTGCCATCAATCACATGGTATGATTGTCGCATAAACGGCAGCGACATGATCTGAATGGATGTTTCGCTCTGAATCATAAACATCTCTCCGGGTGTTAAATCCACTATACCCGATTCAAGCTCTTCACCCCTTTCATCCATAATTTTGAGCAAAGGGGTGCGATGGAACCGGTCGCCATCACGAACCATGCTGTTGTATGTTGCCAGAATCCTATTATCGGATAACGGCTCGAAACCCACGGGAAACCCGCTGATATCCATGCCTCCGCCTCCAAGTGAAATATTCCTGAGAAAGCGGAAGTCTGATGCATCGAAAACGGACAACCGCTGCTGCTGGGTATCCAGAACAAAGAGCTCACCGTTGTGCAGCCGGGGACGGTTAGCGGAATTGAATTCGCCCGGCCCCTCACCTCTCCGGCCCAGACTTTGAAGGTATCCGCCGTCAGCACTGTACACATGAACTTTGGCTTCACTACCATCGGTCATAAACAGGGTTCCATCATCGGCAGCGGCAATTCCCGACGGGCGCCCGATAAACATCTCGTCCGTATCCCCGAATTCGGCAACCCGCTCCAATCGGATCTCATGCGCCGGAGCTTCATCACCGGCAAATACCGCCACATTTTCCATCGCGGCGATCTCTTCGGGGATATCGATATCGGGAGCACCGGAACAGCTGATTAAAATCATAATAAAGATGGGGATCAGGCTTAGAAAGGATCTTGACATATTTGGCTTAATCGTTAATTGTGTAATGGTTATTTGGGAATCTCAAAACTCTAATGTTCTAAATACAAAAGTTGACAGTTGCCGGGTGCGGGTTGTGGGCTAAACAGACAAGTAGGCAGTTGGCAGTAGACAGTAGGCAGTAGGCAGTAGGCAACTTTGAAACCAAGTTTGTTCACTGTTCCCTGCTGCGTGCTTTTGCGCAGTCGCGACACTTCGGGGCTCCCTGTTCCCTGTTCCCGGCACCCATTTTTTGGATTTAGAGTTTTGTGCTTTCAGCTTGTAGCCTGAGGCCTGCAGCTTGAAACCTGGAACCTGAGGCCTGCAGCCTGAAGCCTGACCTACCTCACCCTCGTTTCCTCATCAATCCAGGCGTAGCACTCGCCGATGCTGCTGTTGATCCTGAAGGAATCTCCGACCTCCCAGCCGCGGAAGAATTTATCTTCAGCAGAGGGCATTGCAGATCTATATGTATTGATACGGTTTTGAGCCGTTCCCCTGATAGAAGGATCTGCTTCGATCGCCCGCTCAAGGTAATCGATAATTAACCAATAAACGGTACGGTCGTCTCGTTCGAGTGCCCTGCCACTCGTGCACTGAGATACCGCACTCGCATAAATCGACGCAATTCTCATCAGTGCCTGACCACGGTGGCCTTCCTCATTCATTGCTCTTCTGGCGTAACTGCGGGCTACCGGTAATGCCTCGCGCTGCTGATGGGCCTCGGCGAGTTCAAGTAAAATACCGCCTTTCACCTCGCTTTCTGCGGCAAGCTCAATCAGTTCATTCAGATATCGAATTGCCTGTTCGGTATTGCCTTCAGACAAGTAGATGTCTGCCAAACGACGGGTATTTTCAAAACCGGGATTCATATCGTAGAGCTCCCGGGCCATGGCAGCGGCTTTAGCTCCTTGACCTGTCTCACCATACAGGTTCACAAGACCTACCATCATAACTTCTCTTTCCTCATCTTCGACACGTTCAAGCCTTGACTCAAGAAACGTAATGCGCTCTTCAGGTGAATCGAAAAGCTGTTCTCTGGTGGCATCGATTTCCTGCTGGAGTTCGGGGGATGCGATTTCTTCAATTTCATCAATCATGGCCATCGCTTTATCCCTCAGGCCTGAGCTTACGTAGTGAGAGAGAAGAATGCCGGCAAAGTAACCCCCGCCGTCTTCGGTAAACTTCTCTGGGTTGTATTCGAATGCTTTTTCGTACCACCTGAATGCCTCATCGAGCGATACTCGCAGTACTGCATAATGCTCCTGATAAAAACGACCGCGCCGGAGTTTCCACGCGTACAAATCGATTTCATCTTCGTCAAAGATCTCGAAGGTCAGATCAAACACTGAATTAGCTTCTTCAAGCAGTGCTCTTTTTTCTGTGGGATCATCCTCAGCTTCGGCCATTGCAGTGTAAACTCTAATGATGCGCTCAAACTGTTGATCGAGCCTAAACCTTGAAATTCCTTCTATTTGACGAGGCTGAGCAACCAGTAACCACTCACCAAATCGCACGGCCATTTCATAATCATCGTGGCGTATAGACTCTGAAAAAATAGAATACGCAGCGATCGGGCTCAGTCCCATTGGAGGGTCAGTATTTTCTTGTGCGTAAGTTATCGATGTAGATGCAACTATGAGTGCCAAAAGCAACAAACCCTTTTTCATGATCAGGATGATTGAATTGAAAGTTTCAGGCCTTATTAACTAACGCGTTTAGTGGTTAAAAGACCTTAAAGCGTCCGTAGGTCCTTTAAGCGTCTATTTGCCAACGAACTCGTAACGATTGAAGGACTTTCGCTTCACTACAGACGCTTCAATGTTACTTATTAATTCAACCGCTCAACGCGTTATTAACTATATAAACAATAGACAGATAATGTGCAGAAAAAATTTTTGGTATGCGTGAAAAGGAATAAACGTTTTTAGTTGCTATACTCGGCGTCCAGATCAGCGCATCGGAACACCAATAGCCTGTGTCAGTTGATACCTTAATCTACTGAATTACTAGATTGCTGCAACCGACGAATCGTTATGTACTTTTGCCTTGAAACCACAAACCTTAAACCCCGGGCTCTGCACCCTACTCCATTTCCATCAAAATCCAGCCCATCGGGTCTACAATTACCTCTGCCCCGCGCGGATGTCGGAGGGTGATTGTTCCATTGCCGTCGGGCGTGTGGCGTTCGGTGCGGCCGTTCACGGATACTTCGACCGGCATGGGAAAGGCGAGTCCAGCCGGTGACTCCCACTGAAGGGTGAGATCACGCGCCGAGCGGGTTTGGCGAAGGGCGGGAAGATGCGGCTGACGCAGGTACACTTCAAACATCCAGTCCAGCTCTTTGCCGCTGATAGCCTCCGACAGGTGCAGCAGATCATCGGTTGTGGCAAACCGGACCGGGCTGCCGTCGGTTGCACTCTCCAGCTCCGGGTCGGGATAGGCAAACCGCCTCAGAACCTTGAAAAAGTCATCGTCACCCAGGTAAAAGCGAAGCGTGTGCATGAACCACGCCCCCTTGAAATAAACATCCCCACCGCGGCCGCCGCCGGTGATCTCCAGGCTGCTCATGCTTTGGCGCGGAGCCACCTCCCGCATGTTCACTATCCGCGTGCGCAGGTAGGCCATCATTTCGCGGTACGATTCATCCCCGCCAAGGTATTCTGCATACAGCGGCTGCATGTAGGTGCCGATACCCTCGTGCACCCAGAAGTCGCGCCAGTCCCACGCCGAGATCATATTGCCCCACCACTCGTGGGCCAGCTCATGCTGGTGAAGGTCGTCAAACCCGGCGTTCTGGCCGAACAAGTTGTCGTTCTCAAAATTTGCGCCATAAGCAATCAGTGTCTGATGCTCCATTCCCAGGTAGGGGGCGTGGGCCACGCCGTATTTGTCGGCCCGAAACGGGTACGGACCAAGTATCTCCTCCAAAAACTGCATCTGCTCCGCAAACTGCGGAAACAGCCATTCACCCGCCTCACGATACTCCGGCAGCACCCAGAATATGATCTCCATTTCATCCCCCGCCGTGCTGGTGTAGGTGTCGCGGATAATTTCATACGGCGCGGCGTTCAGCGTCACATTGTAGTTGTTTATGGGCGTGGAGACAAACCAGTGCCACGTTTTCCAGCCCTTTTCCCTCACTTCAGTGCCCCGCTCGCGGCCGTTCGAGGCCACTATCAAATCATCAGGCATGGTGAGACTGATGGCCACCGAATCGGGCTTGTCGGACGGGTGATCTTTATTAGGCCACCAGACCCAAGCGCCGATGGTCTGTACCGCCACTCCCACCCAGGGCTCGCCCGACGGTGTGCGGTCCCACACCATGCCGCCGTCCCACGGCGGATTGCCCGCCACCCGGGGCTGGCCTCCATAGGTCACCTTCACCGCCGCCTCCCGGCCCGGCTGCAAGGTTTGCGGGAAATAGACCCGCAAGTTCTTGCCATCCTCGCCATGCGTGAATGAAACCTTGCCCCACTCCTCTCCACCTGCCGGTTTCATCGACACCTGAGTTACCGACAGACGGGGATCCAGCGCCAGCAGAATCACGTTGGACGGATGCACCATCCGGAAATG
>PWWL01000013.1 GCA_003561515.1 Balneolaceae bacterium | reverse complement strand
ATAACTATTGAAAATATATCAATGGGAGACTTCATTTTCGAAGGCCCGATAGTATCTGGCGGCGGTATCTACCAGGTAGAGTTGATCGACTCTTATGTGCTTTCCATTCTTGGAGTAAAATATCTCGATGTAGAAGTAGAAATTACAGGTGAAACTGAGCTGCTTTTGGATGGCAACCCCGAAAACTCCGGAGACCCGGAACGCAGTATTAGTTTTACACTCCGTTCGGCCTACGCTAACAATAGCAATAACAACATAACGGACGCTACTTTGATTTCGGTTTCTGGCAGCAATACGGGTAATGCGCGATTTCCGATACTAAGAAGACAACAGCTGCCACCGGGCCCACCGCCTCCGCCTCCAACTGAAGCGTTTGATCAAAGCCTTGTAGAAGAAACTGCATTTCTCTATTTATATGGAGAGATTGATGTTGGCAATGTTGTGGCGGGTCAATATTCAGGCAACATAGTAATCACGGTTGAATACAGATAGCTCATTTGAAAAGTATTTATACTTATATCATTTTATTCTTTTTTCTCTTTGCTCTTTGGGGGAAAGGAATTCAAGCACAATCTCTGAGTATACAACTTGACGTAGAACCTGAAGTGGAAACCCTGGTTGACCAGCCGCTTGATTTCGGTCAGCTTATCGCCGGCAGCGGTTTTCAGGAAGTTCCGCTTGGATCGCCTAACATGGGAATTTTCCAGGTAAGGGCTTTGAATGCTCAAAGACTTATCCTCTCTTTGGATGCTACAGACGAACTTTTTCATGATGAATTGGGCCAGCTTGCCACAATACCGGTAAACTTAAATGCAAGTTACACCAGCAATAGCGTAGACGACTTTAGGCAGAGCACCCCTTTGAATACGCTATTCGAACCGGTAACTCTGGAGGGGCCTCCTCAAAATCCGGATGCGGTTTGGTCGCGGGTATACCTTTACATTTATGGAAACATAAATCTTGGGCTTGTTCCGCCGGGTCTATACAGAGGAGAGGTTGTATTAACCGTGATCTATGAATAATTAATTGATTAACAGCGTCTAACTTCAGTTAAACAGGCTTAATTAAAAGCTTTTAACTTGGAACCTTTGACGCCCAGCACGTATCTTGGCACAAAATATTGAATGACATAAGCTTTATATACGGTCTATTACTAACACAAAAAACAACACAATGAAAAAAATAACCACACTCACACTCACACTAGCCATAGCTTTCCTTTTCGTGGGAAATGTTTTTGCACAGTCTACTGCCACTGAAAATATTTCGGTAAATGCTGAGATTGTAGGAGCCCTTGAAATTAACATTGTCAATAACCTTATTTTTGGACTTTTAACAGCAGACGAGGATGGATTTCTTTCCACTGGCGTCGCCGGAACCGAATCTCAAGGTATAATTTCGGGCGAGGAGCTGGGCCAATTTGAAATAATCGGACAATTGGATGAAGCTGTTACAGTGGAATTCGATGCTTCAGTTACATTAGCAAGATTGACTGGAACCGGCGCTGATCTTACTTACACTCCATTCCTGTCATTTGACGACAACGGAGATCAAACAGAACTTACCAATGGTGGATCTGTAACTTTGAATGAAGGTGCCGGCCTCAAAACAATTTTGGTTGGTGGCGGAGTTAACTCCGATGGCGTAGCTGCGGGAGAGTTTGAGGGTTCTCTCGAGATTACCGTTTCCTACGTAAGTATTTAATCTGCTTACTTCTTTAAAAAAAGCCCCACCATTTCATGGGGCTTTTTTTTATTATTATACTTTGCCATAACTGGTAATCAATAGACAGGTTATGAAAATCCTCAAAGCCCCCCTACTGACACTATTGCTCAGCATGGTTTTTTTGTCTGCGCAAGCACAGGTAACCATTTCTCCAACCGCTGTATTTCTAGATCGAAACAGCAAGGTTGGCTCCTTTTACGTTTCCAACCCATCCAACAGTGCCGTAGAAGTGCGTCTGGCATTCGAGTTTGCCTATCCAGCAACGGATGAAAACGGCAGAGTATTTCTCAACTATGAGGATGAAGAAGCTGAGCAAAATTATTCGCTTGAACCTCACCTGCGTGCATTTCCTACTACATTTGTATTGCAGCCCGACCAGCGGCAAACTATCCGTCTTGTAGGCCGTATTCCTCAAAACTCGGACCCCGGCATGTACTGGACCCGCATGAGGGTATCCTCCAATCAGCTTACTCCACCCATCGGTGAAGTTGCTGAAGGCGAAGTGGCTGCTCAGGTTTCTTTTCAAATCGACCAGGTTACATCCGTACTTGTTCAGCACGGAGATGCTGGTACAGGCCTGACCATTCATGACTCCCGCACTTCGATTGATAACGGAAGACTGGTGATTCTCACCGATGTAGAGCGTACAGGCAATTCACCATTCATTGGCAGCGTTCGATCACGAATTCTCAACGCAGATAATCAGGAAGTTGATTCACGTCGATCATCTACCTCCGTCTACTTCCGAAATAACCAGCGTGTTGAATTTGACACCAGCAACTGGCCCCCGGGTCAATACACAGTAGAAACCATATTTGAGTCTTCCAGAAACGATATCTCCTCGCAGAATCTGATCCAGATTCCCGATGTGAGCAGCAGAACCTCTTTTGCGATTGAGTGAACACCAGATGCACCCTGATATCATCTTTACTGATCCTGCTTTTGAGTGTACCGGTCGGCAAACCGGCATACGCCCAAAGTGCAGATGATGAAGTGTTTCTACACTTCCGTCACCAGGGTGTCGTTAACGCATTCATCTCTTCAATTTATTATCAGGATCAGTTCTACCTTTCAGTGAATGAGCTTTTCCCGGCTCTGGGTATCGACTTCGATATCGACACTGGCCGAATGCAGCTCACAGGAAATTTTCTTGGCGAAGGCCGCTACAATATAGAGCTCGACAGCCGGGTTAGAAGAGCCCGGTTCAATGGTATTGATATCGATCTCACCGCCGACGATTTCATCATTACAGATCTCGGATACTATCTGCACCCCGACATCCTGCTCCGGCTCTTCGACATGGAGTTTATTTTCGATTTTGGGAACCTTTCTGTTTCACTTGAATCATCGTTTACCATGCCGATTGTTGCACAGCGCGAACGCGAACGACGGCGCGAACGTACGATGAGAACACAAAGGGAGCTTCGAAGAGAATACTATCCACTTTTATATGATCGAAATCAGCAGATCTTCAATGCAGGCTTTCTTGATTACAACTTAACCGCTAATCTAAGCGAGCCTGGTAACAATTATCTATACAATACCAGCCTTGGCACCGAACTTTTTGGCGGGGATCTGCAGGCATCCATATTCGGAAGTTTTTCTGAGACGGCAACCTCCTTAAGATCCAGCGGGCTTCGATGGCGATACGGAATTCTTGACAATGAATGGATCTCAACCATTACGGCCGGACAAACAACCGCCATGGGCCTCGTTCCGGTTGCATACACAGGACTCAGACTTACAAACGAACCGATAGAACCACGATTTTTGTATGGCGAAACGGCTTTCACAGGCACTGTGGATCCTAACTCTGAAGTAGAACTCTACAGAAATAATACGCTCGTCGATTTTGTACAAGCCGACGAAACAGGCCAGTATCGCTTTACGGTACCAATAACCTATGGCAGTTCCAGCTACAGCATTCGTGTATTCAGCCCAACCGGCGAAATGACACAACGCGATGCTCGGCTTCAAATCCCATTTAACTTTGTTCCACCGGGCGAGGTTAATTACATCTTTGATGCCGGGCGTCTCGACAACCCAATTGCCGGCTCCACAGATCGCGGATTTATGTCGAAACTGAATGTGAATGCGGGAATTACAAACCGCCTCACTGCCACAGGTGGTATGGAATATTTTGAGGATTTCCACGAATCACTGCCTACGCTTAGGGCCGGTGTTTCGTCCCGGCTTTTTACCAATTACCTGGTTTCAGTTGAGGCGGCTAGTGAGGCTTTTTACCGCGCCAGTATGGGTGTGATCTACCCAAACAATTCCAGCATAGATCTCAGCTACACGTATTTTAATACGGAGGGCGGTATCTATAATCCAAGCCGGAACAGTTCTGCGATCCGCGGTAATTTGTTTACTCCATTCGAGATCCGATCCCTTCCTCTCTTTTTGCGCTTTTCGTTCAATAATGAACAGCGAACAACCGGCAACATCACCCGGTATAGAATAGATCTTAACTCCCGAATTGGCAGGGCTAATCTGCGTCTGGGCTATCGGGATACGCAATTGGGAACACTCGGTTTCAGAACAACGCCCGTGGGTCGTATTAACACGTCTGCTACCTATAATATTTCTCGAAGAAGAGACATACCTGCTGTAATGAGAGGAGTATTCCTGAGGGGCCAGCTCAACTACATTCCTGCCCAATCAAGGGTGGAAGATTTAGAGTTTCAAGTAAGTCGCAATATTACACCGCAGGGAAGAATGCAGCTTGCGTTGGGCAGGAACTTTATCGGAGACTTTAACCTGCTCAGATTTAGCTTTACGTACGACTTTAGCTCGATACGATCGAACACCTCGATTCGCTCCACCCGAAACACAACCACTTTCACCCAAAGTCTTCGCGGCTCCATAGGTTATGATTCCGGTAACAACAAAACCCTGTTTACTAACCGACAGCAGGTTGGCCGTTCAGGAGTAGCCGTGCGAATGTTTGTGGATAATAATAACAGCGGATCGTTTGACGAAGGTGACGAACTGATTCCGGATAACGCAATTCGAATCGACCGGGCTGGCGGTATTCGGTTTATGCGCGACGGTGTCAGTTATATATCTCAACTTCAGCCATACCGTCAATACAATCTTACGGTAAATAAAGCATCGGTTACCAACCCGCTGCTTGTGCCTCAGGTTGAAAACTTTTCTATCATCACCGACCCCAACCAGTTTAAGATCATTGATCTGCCATTTTACATGTCGGGAATCGTTGAAGGAACCATTACAAGAACAGCCGATGACGGAAGTTTATCCGGTCTGGGCGGACTTCGGCTTTATCTGAGACAGGTGAACGTTCCTGAAGGACAGGAGCCTTACACGGAAGAAATACGCACCTTTTCTGACGGCAGCTTTTACGCCTATGAAATTCCACCCGGCGATTATGTCATCGAGCCAGATCCATCTCAGTTGCGCTTTCTTAATGCTTCACCAAGTATCGAAAGGCTTGAGTTTACAGTTCAGGCCCTCGCCGAAGGAGATATGGTTGAAGGGCTGAGTATAAATATCGTACCTGATGATATTCAGCCTCCACCCGATGATACACCGATAATTTCTGCAAACTTTCTTCAGGAAGACAGGCAAATCTACACCAGGGATGCTGTTGGTACCTGCAGCTACAGTGCCTACCTGGGATCTTATGATGAATTCGGAACATCATTGGCTGCTGCGGATGCCATTGAAAATCAGATCGGCCTAACTGTTGATGTTATCTACAATTCACGGCTCGATCTTTATTCTGTGAGAACGTCGTCGCCTTTGAGCAGCAATGAGCTGCAAACGCTTATTTCTGATGCCGGGGAGTTCAATGGTCTGCCGTTCGGGATCGTGGATCGCTGCGAAGGTGATGATCCGGGAGCTTTCATAAACCGATATCACATCCATCTTGGAAGTTTTTCAAAACGTGAAGAGGCAGGGCTTTCAGTAAACCATTTCCGGGCGCTGGCCGATTTCAGGGTGTCCACTCAATCTCGCGACTCAGACGGCAATTATCCGGTGCTTGCCGGGCCATTCACTTCAAGGTCCGCCATGATCGACGCTCTCCTTACTCTTATAATTGTTGATGATCCTGAAAGAACTCTATCTCTGAAAGATGTGGATACAGCAGATTTTGTTGAGTATGAGTATATCCTTTCGCTGGGTGAGTTTACAGATACTGGCAGTGCAATGGAGCTGATCACT
>PWWL01000400.1 GCA_003561515.1 Balneolaceae bacterium | reverse complement strand
ATGAAGTTTAGGAGCGGTACTTATTTCGATCTGAAGGCTACCGTATCAAAAGAAAAAGATAGCCATAAATTTAATGCCGACCTGTCGCACCTGAATGGAAAGCGGCTTGCCAGCGGCAAAGATTTTGACGAGAATACCGGCAAGCTAAAAAAACCCGACAGTGTGGTTCTGCTCGATGAAAAAGCTGCTGCTGATCTGCGCGATATGCTGAATGAGGCAGACTGGAAAGTTTCATCGATAGATGTGAAAACACAGAAACGCAACCCAAGTGCACCGTTTATCACCTCCACCCTTCAGCAGGAGGCAAACCGCAAGTTTGGTTTTTCTGCGCGCGACACCATGAGCATTGCACAGAAGCTCTACGAAAATGGACTCATCACCTATATGAGAACCGACTCCACTACTTTGTCGGGCCAGGCTATTAATGCAGCCCGAACCGCCGTAGAGCAACAATATGGGAAAGAGTACCTGTTTGAAAGGGTGCGAAATTTCGGCAAGAGTAAAGTTGCGCAGGAGGCCCACGAGGCCATTCGCCCGGCCGGCTCCAGCTTTGTTTACCCGGAAAAGGCCGGGCTCAGCGGACGAGAATTCAAGCTATATGACTTAATCTGGAAGCGCACCATCGCCACGCAGATGGCGGAAGCTGAACTTGAGTTTACCAATGCCACCATTACGGCGAGCAAAAACGGAACGGAAGCCGACTTTAAAACCACCGGCAAGAAAATTCTCTTCCCCGGCTTCTTCCGCGCATATGTTGAGGGGAGCGATGATCCGGAAGCCGCTCTTGAGAACCAGGAAATCTTTCTGCCCGAATTAAAAGAAGGCGAAGGCGTTGATCTGCACGATCTGGAATCTATCTCTCACGAAACCAAGCCACCTGCCCGCTACACGGAAGCGACCCTTGTGAAAGAGCTCGAAAAACGAGGTGTTGGGCGTCCAAGTACTTATGCATCCATTATCAGCACCATACAAGACCGTGGGTATGCCCGGAGCGAAGGAAAAACGCTTATTCCGACATATACGGCTTTTGCCGTTACCGAGCTTCTGGAAGAGCATTTTCCCCATGTGGTTAACAGCGATTTTACCTCACAGCTTGAGGACAAGCTCGATGAAATTGCCAGGGGGAATTATGACCCTGTAAAATATCTCGATGAATATTACAAAGGCGATAAAGGCCTGAAAGCTCAGGTTGATGAACAGGAAGACAAGATTGATCCACAGAAAGCGAAGGTGCTGAATCTGCCGATTGAAGACCTAAACGGAATGCAGGTTCACGTGGGCAAATTTGGCCCCTATGTGAAGACCAAATCGAATGGCGAGGAAATTACAACTTCGCTGCCGGTTGATCTGGATCCGGGTGAACTGAATGCTAAAAAAATTCGGGAACTTCTGGTTGCAGAGAAAGAAGGCCCCAAGTCGCTGGGCACTCATCCCGAAAATGGCGAACCCATTTTTGTGCTTACCGGCAGATTTGGTCCGTACGTACAGCTTGGCGAAGTAACCGAAGATAACAAAAAGCCAAAGCGGGTTTCCCTCTTAAAGGGTATGAAGCCGGAGGATGTGGACCTTGACACTGCCCTTTCGCTGTTAAGCCTTCCGCGCACTCTTGGCGATCATCCCGAAACCGGCAAAGTGGTGAAAGCCGGTGTGGGCCGCTACGGGCCTTTTGTGGTTCACGACGGCACATTCAAATCCCTGAAAAAAGATGACAATGTGCTTACCGTGGATCTGAACCGGGCCGTAGAGCTGTTGAAAGAGAAGAGCAAGGGACGTTCGAGCTCGGCGATTGCCGACCTGGGCAACCATCCCGAAACCGATCAGCCCATAAAAGTAATGGACGGCCGCTACGGTCCCTACATCAAGTATGGGAAAAAGAACATCTCGCTGCCCAAAGGCACCGATCCCGAAAAATTTTCTATGGGCGATGCTGTAAGGCTGATTGATGAAAAGGGTAAGAAGTAAGCTATTTACATACAAACAGATGACACGAATGCGGTCATAATTTAACGAAGGAGTGATTGAAGCCGCCGGCTTAAGAGAGGCAAAGATCCGCAATGTCTTTGAAAGACATTGCGGATCTTGTGTTCAATGATATTATAACAGATTTTGTCCGGCGTTAACCTATCGGTATGGCTGTGGCTGTAGCTCCAGATTATGCTGGCACCGCCTGCTGCCGGCATTTGATATAATTTCACCCGGAAATTAATCACTAATCATTTTCGAGCCTATGGCTCTGTTTGCATCTCCTTTTCTTAAGATATAATCTGAGCTTTTGCCGCATCATCATTATCTTCGACAAGCAGAACCTGTCTTATTTAAAAGAACCAATTACATGCCCGCCAACTCCTCCAATTTCGATATCACAACGTACAAAATTTCATACAGCACCGGTTTCCAGGACAAAAAGTATGGTATCACTAAAAAGATTAGTGACCTGCTTGTACATCTTTACCCGGACGTTGAAAAGGGGAAGCAAAGCACAATCAAAAAGCTTCACAGATTATGTAAAAAATATCACCGGGTTCCACATTTTAAGAATTATCTATCGTCAGCGTATGCAAATGCAGGATTGGAAAAACAGGCACGAAAGGTTAACGAATGGATTCTGGAAAAACCCCCCGATTACCTGTTTGGCAAAATAAACCAAGCCAATTTTCTGATTTTTAGTGGAGAAGCTGAAAAGATTCCGGAATTGCTCGGTAAAGAGATGGAACTCGGTGCACTCTATCCAGACAGAGATGAATTTCATATCGATGAAGTTCTCTCATTTTACCAGATTGCGGTGCGATACTTTGTAGAAACCGGTGACGAAGAAAGTGCATTAATCCGTTATCAAGTGATGTCAGAACTGGCCCCGGATGCGCCTCATACAATCTTTGCCATGACCGAGATAATGCGGCTCAATGTAAAACAAAGCATGAACAACCTGGCTGAAAAAAAGGCTATTGTGCGATCAGTGAAACCCTACGGTTACCGCAAAGAGACACAAACCGACAAAAGGCCTGTGTTTACTCACAGTGAAATCGAGCATCTATATAAAAACGGGTTTGACATAGACAGGGAAATCATCCGTAGTATTCTGAACCTTCCCCGGGAAACGCTGATTCCTGACCTCGAAGCCGTAATTCAAGATGCAATTAACCGGTATGAGACAATTCGTGAGGAAGTTACGGTTCAAGGCTGGTCGAACGAAAGATATACTTTCAGTATTCATGCATTGCTACTCCTGGCAGAGCTTGAAAGTGAAGAGTCGCTTCCCGTAATACTCGACATGCTTCGTCAGGGTGATGAACTTCTCGACTTTTATTACAGTGATGCCCTGGAGGATATTTTCTCTGAACCTGTAGCCGTACTGGCCAAAAACCGGCTCGATGATCTCAGGGATTTTGTAATGGAGCCCGGGCGCTGGGCCTATGCAAGAAATATCGGGGTAACAGCCGTTGAGTTAGCGGGGCTGCATTATCCGGATTTGAGAAACCGGGTTATTCAAATACTAAAAGAATGGATAGAGTTTCACCTGAGAGAGATAGACAATGCCAAGGTTACTGACACCGCCCTGATCAGTTTTGTTGTTTGGAGTTGTGTAAATCTGAAAGCAACGAAGCTGCTCATATATATTAACCAGTTGTACGAAAAAAACCTGGTAGATGAAGACATTATAGGCAGTTTTGAGGATGTACAAAGAGACATGGAGCTCGACAATGACCTGAATAGAGTTCAGCGTTCAGATATTTATAAGAAATACGATCATCTCGAGTGGCTATTCCGGGACGACATAGAAATCGGTAACTTACCTGCCGTGCCGGATATCCCTTTACCCGATCAGAATTTACAGGATCCATTCTCTCTGCAGGAACCTGAAGAAAATCCATACCGGGATATTGGCCGGAACGATCCGTGCCCCTGCGGCAGCGGCAGAAAATTCAAGAAATGCTGTATGTAGATTTTACCGGCATGCAAAATGTCTTCATCAGTCCTTAAATCCTGAACGTAATAAATTTATCAAATAGCGGGGTTTTGCGGCATTCATCGGGGAAATAACGCCATTTGGGTCTGTTAGCGGATTTTCTTGTTTCAATAAGGCCGAATAGTTCAAGTGGCTTTAGTACCATCTTGTAAATTTCATCACCAAAATTGGTGTTATATATGTTGTTGCTGATGATTTCCTGGTGGGATGACGGAAGCAGCACCTGTTCAGCAAGTTCATCAAACGGGATCCAATCATCTGCCAGCTGCTGAGTTCGGTATAGAATATAGGGAACCGTTTCCTGCAGGTAAGGATAGTCATCGTACTGATCGGTCAGGTACGATATATTCATCTTTCTGAAATAGGTGATGAACAGATGCCGGTAAAGCTCTCCCGAACGCGATTTCAGTGAAAACTTTGCATTTTTCTTTACTCCTTTCAACCTTCCCTTGTGCTTGTGTACCAGGCCGGCAAGCTGAAGAAGAATCCGGAAGGAGTGCAACAGCCATACATCATGCTCATTGATTACTTTGTTATATTCCTTTACCGTTTCAATGTAACCTTCGGGCCAGATGCACTCCGGTATCAGTTCGGAGATCGGCTTTCTCTGCATATTACCTGCATTCGTTAACCCGATTCCATCTTCTTTTTGGGCTTTCAGAAGCAGTGCTCTCGAATTGCGGAATAAAATGCTTTTCTCCAATTCGGCCGCAGACAGCTTGCCGTTGAGCTGTACCGGGCCATCGGAGACTTCCCAGTTGGCTGACATTAATTCATATAACTTGCCGGGATCGAGTCCGCCCGTGGTTTCCCTGAAAGCGTCCGTCATTTGATCGATGTCAATCCCGGAATCTGCCAGTATAGCCTGCCGGTCATTTTCATCAAGGCTGTTGAACCAGTTCACAAAGTCTTCCTCTTCTTCCGGACTCATGATTGGAAATTCGCCCCCTGTGAAGTCGTCAAAACCCGGCCCATCTTCAATATCAAACGGGTTGCCATATTTTTTATTCATATAATCGATAACTTCCTCTTGCGATAACCTGCTCAGATTGCATGAGCTGTTTTCAAAACCTGTAATGATGCCGTTGTGGCCGCACTTGAGGCATTTCCATCGGATCTGCTGCGGAACTTGCAGCCTGACTACCTCCACATTTCCCTGGCACATTTGATATTTTGATTCTTCCTGAGTGCAAAAACTTTGGCAGAGCACTTTCTGTCCCGGAGGTACTGCTGTGGCCTCTTCCGTTAGTGTGTGATAATCTTCAAGGTCAATTTGCTCATCACCGGTCAGAGAATAAAATTCATCTGAATTGATGTCAGGATAGGAGGACAGGTCAACTTGTACATCGGGTTCAGACATGGCTTTAAAGTATCTTCAATCGGGTTCACGTGTGTAACCGTTAAGTAAGAACTAATGGAGTCAGATTCAACATGGATTTTCGGTATTCAGGCCGGTCTTAATGTTAAGTTTTACCAAATTACCCTGCAGGTTTAGCACACCGGCCTGATCCTTTCTTTCAATTCCGGGCCGACTTCATCCTGGGCTTTTTCAAGCTCATAGCGGGCTTGAAGTCGCAGCCACATCTCGGGGCTTGTGCCCAGGGCGAGTGACAGCCGTATTGCCGTATCTCCCGTTATGGAGCGCTTACCGCGCACAATATCATTTACTCTGTTAGGCGGTACGTCGATGCATCGGGCAAATGCCCTTTGGGTTAGACCGAGCGGTTTCAGAAATTCCTCTTCAAGAATCTCACCCGGATGAATTGGTGGGATAAATTTCTGCTTACTCATCTTTAGTAGGGTTCGTGTTTAGTGATAATCAACAATTTCTACATTCCAGACCTTTATAGTTCATTAAGGGCATTGTTATCTAACAGTGCGGTCAATTTTATTAATTTAACGCGTTTAGTGGTTAAAAGACCTTAAAGCGTCCGTAGGTCCTTTAAGCGTCTATTT
>PWWL01000208.1 GCA_003561515.1 Balneolaceae bacterium | reverse complement strand
GCCCGTGAGTACGGGGCCGACAATGTGCAGGTGTATATGCAGAAGCTGAAGGCTTACGCCGCCGGTCGGCTGAGGACCACACTCCAAAAAATCCCGGACGGCACCTATCATGCCGAAGAATCACTCGACGACGGATCGCTTCTGTGCGTGCGCTGTGAAATTGCGGGCGACACCATGAAGATCGACTTCGCGGGTACTGCCGGCACGCATCCCGGGAACCTGAATGCGAACCCCTCGATTGTGAAGAGCGTGATCATGTATGTGCTGCGGCTGATGGTAAACGAACCCCTGCCGCTGAACGACGGCCTGCTCGATCCGGTGGAGATCCTGATTCCGGAGGGAATGCTGAATCCCCGGTCCGGTGATGATGTCGCCGAATGCCCGGCCGTGGTGGGCGGCAACATCGAAACCAGCCAGCGCCTCACCGACACCCTGCTGAAAGCCTTTGGGATTGCCGCCTGCAGCTACGGCACCATGAATAACGTGCTGTTCGGCAACGACCGCTTCGGGTATTACGAAACCGTTGGCGGCGGAACCGGTGCCGGCGAGGGATTCGACGGGGCCGATGCCGTGCACCAGCATATGACCAACACCCGCGCTGCCGACCCCGAGATCCTGGAACACCGCTACCCGGTACGGCTTGAACGCTACGAAATCAGAACCGGCTCGGGCGGGGCAGGCAGATGGCAAGGCGGAAACGGCATCACCAGGGAGATGACTTTCCTGGAAGCAGTGAGCCTGTCGGTGCTTACACAGCACAGAACCGCAGTGCCCTATGGGTTGAATGGCGGCAAACCCGGAAAAACCGGCAGCCAAACCCTGGTCAGAAGTTCGGGCGAACAGAAGCTCTTTGGCTGGCGCGACGGCGCCGAGCTCAATCCGGGCGACCGGCTCATCCTGCAAACCCCGGGCGGCGGGGGTTTTGGGAAGAAGTAAATTTTTAACCTTCTCCAAAGAATCTTCTCTCGGAAATAATACACATGAAGACAGATCATTTCATGTTTTTTAGAATTACGGGGTACTTTTATCATTCGTATGTGTTAGATTGAAGTAAACCGTGTGACTTTAGTACCTATCTCTTTATGAAAGATCAAATTGTACTGTGCGCCCTTGCCGTGGTGCTGTTGGCAGGCTGTGCGCGAAGCGACCTTGGCCCGGCACCTGTGGCCGACGATTACCCCCGTGAAGTGGAAGAGTGGATGCAGGAACGGGTTGAAAGCCTTACCGAACCTACCGGATGGATGAGGCTTGCAGGAATGTACTGGCTCGATGAAGGCGTGAACCGGTTCGGCAGCGGACCTGACGTTGATGTGAGGTTCCCGGAAAGAACCATACCCGAACTTGCCGGAATGTTAACACTCAGCAATGGCACGGTAACAATGCAGGCCGAGCCCGGCGTGGAAATTACGCACGAAGGTGAATCCGTGCGCGAAATGGTGCTCTACGATGGCGATGGATTCCCCGAAGTTGAACATGGTTCGCTGTTGTGGCATGTGATTGTCAGAGACGAACTGACCGGAATCCGCCTATATAACAAGGAGAATGAGCAGGCCGATAATTTTACCGGGTTTCCCCGATACGAGATTGATAAAAAATGGCACCTGCGGGCCCGTTACATTCCAAACCCGGAAGGCACAACCATTTCCATTGTAAATGTGCTTGGCCAGCAAATTGAAGCTCAGTCACCGGGAGTACTGGAGTTCAAAATCGATAGCGAGGTTTATACGCTGGATGCTATTGAAAACAGCACCCGGATGTTCATAATCGTAGGCGACCTCACCAACCGCGACGAAACCTACCAGGCCGGCAGGTATATGTATATCGACTACCCCGAAGAAGGCAGCGACTACACCATCATCGACTTCAATAAAGCGTACAATCCGCCCTGCGCGTACAACAAGTTTACCACCTGCCAGCTGCCGCCCTTGCAAAACCGGCTGAATGTGGCAATCACGGCTGGAGAGAAACGCCCGGTTGACTGGGACGGCCTCTGAGCTTTTTAATATTAGCACAACGAGCATTTCTTACTAATAATTAATTCATCCCCTCTTGACTGCATGCAAAGGAAACTTTACATTTCATCATGTAAACTTTGCTTTACACCTAATGCCGAACTTCACTTACATAGTCATGAAATACTTATTGCTGCCAAAACACTTTCGAACTGCAGGTTGGTTTCTTCTTATCCCCGGACTGCTTGCGGGTTTTTCAAATTACATTTTCAATACTGAACCCGAATTTTTGAATGTGACGATGTTTGCAATAGCGAACGCGGGCTTCTATCAGACGACCTACTTTACTCTAATTGAAACTAATATTTGGCAAGAACTCATCTCTCTTATGATTATCATGGGTGGAATCTTTATCGGTTTTTCTCGAACCGACATTGAAGATGAATATATTCAAAAAATACGCCTTGAGGCACTCACTTGGGCAGTATATGTTAATTATTTAATTCTGATACTTGCGATAATTTTCCTGTATGGATTTACATTTACAGATGTTTTGGTGTTTAATATGTTCACCATTCTGTTGATTTTTGTAGCACGTTTTGAGTGGGTGCTCGTAAATTTAAATAGAGAGACTGATAATGAATAACTATGTAAAACAAAAGCGCCTTGACCTAGAAATGACACAGTCCGATTTAGCAAAAAAAATTGGAGTTAGTCGTCAGACAATCTATGCAATCGAAACCAAAAAGTATGACCCCTCTGTAACTCTGGCACTAAAAATAGCGGTTACATTTAGTACTAATGTAGAAGACCTTTTTGCACTTGAAAAAGTTGACTGGGATTAAGCTCAAGTGTCTTTCAGAAACATTTCAGTTGCTTACCAGTATTGATTTCTCTCCTCATCCGGAATCCATTCGTTGTCTGGCTCAAAATGGTTCCATAGAATGCGTGATACCTCCCTTGCCAGTACCCAGCCGTCGTTGTTGTACTCGCGGCGGGTATCCTCTTGCTCTTTGGTGATCACGCAGAAAACGTAGTCGCCCGAAGGCCCGTTTACCAAAAGCACTTCCGACTTCGACCGGCTAACAGACCCGTTTTTTGAGGCGGCATTCACCACAGGCGGTATCTGAGACATCGCCTCAAGATCAAAATAATTCCGGCTCATGATACGGTACATCTGCTCTGATGCGTGCGGGCTCACAATGTCTCCCCTGTAGATCCGCTCAACCAGGGTTGCCATTTCGCGGGGAGTGGTTTGTCCCCACCCATACCGGCTGAAAGCTTCGCTTCGACCCTCCGTGCGCGAGTTTACCCTGGTGTGTTCAAGGCCAAGTTCGGACATATACTCATTGATTGCGGTTCCCGTGCCAACAAGATATTGCAGCCAAAGGCTTCCCGTGTTATTTGACACCGACATCATCAGGTGTACGAGCTGTGCAATGGAGACTTTAGATCCCGGTTGCAGATCACTTACGATGTCACCAGAATATTCATAGGGAGGTTCCGGCCCGTACTCAAATTCATCCCTGAAGCCGAATTCTCCCTGTTCAATCCGCTCGAACGTTTTCACCATGATGGGCACCTTCACCATGCTGGCCGTGGGAAATACGGTATCGGCATTCAGTTCAAGAATAGCGCCGGTTTCAAGGTCTTTCACATAAAGCCCGGCCACACCATTGAACTCTTCAATGAGAAGTCGAAGCTGGTCTACAGGCAGCGCCGACCGGTTGTATTGCTCGTTGCAGGCGATTAACAGAGGTAGGATGAAAAGAATAATAAAAAGTTTATGTCGCATGGCTAATGGGTTATCATATTTATGTGTGATCTATTACGAATCAGAAACAAAAAAGTCCCCCTTTGAAGGGGGGATGATTGGACGCGTTGAGCAGACAATCTGGGGGGATGATTACTGAGCGTTGATTAAATTCAGATATTTCCTTTAAAGGCTTTTAGTTCTTAGCCTTCCTTCATTTGGAGATTTCTCAACTTCGACCCGACAAAAATCGTCGGGTCTACGCTCGAAATGACAGGGCTCAATTGGACAAACAAGGCTGGGGCGGGCAGCCATGGCTGCCCGCCCCAGCCTTGTTTTTTCTTTACATGCGCAATGTCATTTCGACCGGAGTGCAGTCCCGATAGCTTCGGGACGAAACGGAGTGGAGCTCATCTTTTCCCCGCGATAGCGAAACCTCCTGATGACCGACCAACAAACAAATAATCTTCGTGATTTCGTGCCTTTGTGGCCTAAAACACAGGTTTATGGTTTACTGGAATAATGGTTTCTTCTGAAAAACTGCCAGGCCACACCGATCAGCAGCAGGTACACCATCAGTGCGGCCAATACCATCCAGAAGCCCTGCACCTGGTCATCGAAGTAGTGCACAGGGGCATTGATCAGGATCAGCAGCGGAAAGCCAAAAACCAGCGCAAAACCACTGCCGTATACAAGATTGAAGCTGACCGGCGATTTCATCTTGGGGTCCAGAATTCTGAGCAGCACCAGTGCCGATTGCAGGGTACCCGTCATGTTCCCGAAAATGGATGCAAACCGTTCGAGCCTGTAATCGGCAAATGCATCGTTTGTAAGAAAAAGGATCAAAACACCGGTAATCAGGGCAACGGTCACCGAGATGACCAAAAGCGGAATCCAATAGGCAACCACAACTACGAAACTGATTGCCGCAACCGACGCCACAATCATGAAATCCATAAAGAGGTTCGAACAGCGTGTCATCGTCATATCATCGATAACTTTGCTAATGCGCATCATGTCTGTCGTTTTCCTTACTGCTATGGCAAATATGGCGGCAAATATAAAATGAAACGACCACAGGGTCGATATCTCATTTTCAGCACCCACGGCAATCAAGCCGGATTCCATGGCCTTCATTATAAGAAAGGTGAGGATGTAAGTAAATCCGATTAGTCCGATGTGAAATGTCAGCGATTCGATGGACTCTGAGGAGGTCGTGATTCTTTCCCTCATGTTGGGCCGCGGCCTGCGCATCACGCCTGACCTCACATCATCCGGCAGCGCCTGTTCCGAATCGATGTATGCAGCTTCGCCCTTTCGTATTCCCCGGCGTACCAGCCAGATTCCCGCCGTATATGCCACCACAAAGCCGATGGCTGCAAAGGTCAGGCCCACAATGCCTCCCGACTCAAACCCGAACTGCTGCCAATTTTCACCGATAGTGTAGGCTATTCCGGGATTCATTCCGAATGCCAGCGGCGGCAGAAAACCGATCCCGATAAACAGATCGGGCTTGATCGTATAAAACAGGGCGAATGCCAGCAGCAGGCCTATTACCGCCTGTACCAGGTAAATCGTCAGGAAAATCAGTCCGAACTTGATGGAAGAGATTCCCAGCCTCTTTTTCGGTGCCCTAAGTCCAAGGGCGATAAACAGCAGCGCGAGCAGGTGATAGACGTACACACCAAGCCTCTCTGAAGTCAGGTCAATCAGCTGCAGGCCGTTCATACCGATAAAGAGGCCCAGTGCACCTGCAATCAGGTTGGCGGGTATCAGGTATTTTTGAAAGAAAGGCACTTTCCATCGGAGGGCCGTGGCTGCCACAAGAAGCAGGCCCATCCACGCAAAATCGAGGAAAAACTCACCCGCCGAAATGTTGATGTTCCATGAGCTCATTGCATTTTCTAAAGGCTTTTTACAGGCTGCTCACCATTCTTGAGCCGGCTGATATAAATCTGCCATTGCAGCGCGCTCTGCCCTTCCAGATTAAGCTGGTAGGTGGTTTCGGGAGTGGTGAGGGTTACCTTGTGATTTTGCTCAACAGAGAGTGTCCGGATTTGCTCCAGCGAAAGGAACTTCTTCTCCGAATTGAACGCGATCTTTACGCCATCTGTACGCAGTTCGGCCAACCCGCGGCCCAGATCAACAAGCTGGTGCTCATCATCTACCATTAAGATCCCGGTTCCGTTTTTCTCGAGCACAAGGTCATCGCGAAGTAATTCCATCGGCATTTCATTGATCTTCTCGAAT
>PWWL01000024.1 GCA_003561515.1 Balneolaceae bacterium | reverse complement strand
GTGGTTATTCTGTTCCAAACTGACCCCCTATTCTGTTTCAAACTGACCCCCCATTCTGATGATGTTGACCCCGGGGTCAGGTTGTGCCAGACTGGCATATTGACCCTGTTCTCTGAGGAATGATAAAGGCTTTGGTTGCTACCTTTGTGAGTCCCATTAACGACTCACTTAAAACGATTCTATGGCAGCAAAACCAAAGCCCATGAGCCAAATTAAACAACTATTACGATTTACCCAGCAAGGCAAATCCATCAAATGGATTGCACGCAGCCTTTCGGTCTCGCGCAACACAGTACGAAAGTATCTGTCGCTGCAATCCGCCAGCGGCCAGCCGATTGAGGAGCTTTTACAGCTGGAAGACAACCAGCTTGAACAGGCCCTTCTGCCAACCGCCCCGCAGGACCATGATCAGCGGTACCGGGTTCTGCTCGACAGCTACGACTACTTCTGTGACGAGCTTCGGCGGCCAGGAGTTACGCGCTGGCTGCTGTGGAGCGAGTACCGCCAAAGTCATCCCGGCGGCTACTGCTACAGTCAGTTTTGCAAACACCTGCACGATCTGGGCCAGGCCCGCAATCTGAGCATGGCCAACCTGCCTCATCCGCCCGGCGAGCAGATCTACATCGACTTTGCCGGCACCTATGGCGAGTATGTGGATCCTGCCACCGGCCACATTCATAAGGTGCCGATCCTGGTGCTCACCCTCGGCCACAGCCAATACAGTTATGTGGAAGCCCTGCCTTCTCAAAACGGGGAAGATCTGATCGGTGGCCTGCAGCGCGGTTTTTCGGCCTTCGGCGGGGTGAGCAAGGTGCTCATTCCCGACAACATGAAGACTGCCGTAACAAAGACCGACCGCTATGAACCGGCCATTAACCGGCTGTTGGAGGATCTGGCCAACCACTACAACACCGCGGTGATGCCGGCGCGTCCCCATCACCCCAAAGACAAGCCCCTGGTGGAATCGGCCGTACGCGATGTTGGCCGCCACGTAGTCGCCCCGCTTCGCAACCGGATCTTTTACAGCCCCGCGGAGCTCAATCAGGCCTTCGCCGAACAGCTGCGCATCTGGCATGAGCGTCCCTTTCAGGGGAGGGAGGAGTCGCGCCGGCAGCGGTTCGAGCAGGCTGAACGCCCGGCCCTGCAGCCCTTGCCCGATGAACCCTTCCAGATCAAGAAGTACGCCAGTCTCACCATTCGCAACAACTGTCACATCCAGATTCGTGAAGACCGCCACTACTACAGCGCGCCTTACGCCTATGCCACAAAAAAGGTGCAGGTGATCTACACGCCCGACCGGGTGCAGATGTTCTGCCAGGGGCGCTTAATTGCAGCCCACCAGCGGGACCGCACGCCCTACGGATATACCACCGTCCGAGAACATCTGCCGGAAAACCAGCGCCATTGGATGGATCGCGGCCCGGGGTGGTATCGCAGCCGGGCCTACCATATCTCGCAGGAGGCAGGAGAGCTCATTGACCGAGTCCTAAGTTCAAAAACCTATCCTGAGCAAACCTATCGAAGCTGTGACGGCATCCTTGGGCTGCATCGCAAGGTCGGCGGCGAGCAGCTCACCCAGGCCGCCCGCATTGCTCTGGAGCTGGACTGCTGCACCTACAGTTTTGTCAGCCGTCTGATCCAAAACGGGATGGCAAAACCCGCGGAAGCCTCATCAGAGGATAGCGGGGAGTTGCCCGCTCATGATAATATTCGGGGCAAAACCTATTTCCAACAACCCTTAAACCTAAAATAAGAACACCTATGAACACATCAACAAACGAACACCTGATGGGGCAGCTGCGCCTTCACGGAATGCTGGCCAGCTGGCAATCGCTGCTTCAAACCCGAACCCATCAAAACCTGAGCCTGGTTGAAGGCCTGCAGCACCTGCTGGAGGCAGAATATCTGGAACGGGGGGATCGCCGGGTGCAGCGGCTGCGCAAAGCGGCAGGGTTCCGTTATCAGGCCTGCCTGGAAGAGCTTACCTACAGCCCTTCACGCGGGCTGGATAAAAACACCGTGGCTCTTCTTGCCGACGGACAGTACATCGACCAGGGGCAAGCCATCCTGATGACCGGCCCAACCGGCAGCGGTAAGAGCTTTCTGGCATCAGCTCTGGGCCACCAGGCGTGTCAGCTCGGCTATAAGGTCAGTTACTATAATATGCAGAAGCTGATTCAGCAGCTGGTCCTGGCCCGCGCCGATGGAAGCATCCTGAAGCTGTTATCCAAAATAGCCAAGAGCCAGCTGTTGATTCTCGATGATTTTGGGCTCAAGCCCCTGGACAATCAACAGCGGCTTGACCTTCTCGATATAGTTGAGGACCGTCATCAAAACATGGCCACGATTATCGTCAGTCAATTGCCGGTCACCAACTGGTATGATGTGATCGGAGACAGCACCGTCGCCGATGCCATTTTAGACCGTTTGATTCACACCGCACACCGGTTTGAATTAGGTGGTGAAAGCATGAGAAAAAAACTGTAAACTTGACATAGCCAACGAATCACCGCACCCAAACCCAAAGGGGTCAATTTGCCCGGATTGGGGGGTCAGCTTGAACAGAATAACCACTTATCGTTTGATTTAATCCGGAAAAAGGAAATGTGACCACTGCGGATGGCGGGATAATGTTATGAATTCATCCGATTCAGAAACTCCTCCACCCGCTTCATATGCTCTTCACTTTCCCAAAACCGGCTGAAGGGCTCCAGTTCCTTGGAGATGTTGCGGTGATCGCGCCGTTTCATGTATTCGATGTAGTCGCGGTCGTTGAGAATGAGTTTGCCGGGAAGGTTTCGAAATCTAAGGTATAGTAATAATCGCACCTTTCAGTTCGCTCCTATCAATTTCTAGTCGTATACATTTATAGAAAGTGTATCGTTTGTTTTAAAAAAAGCCGGAAATCGATTGTATTCATTAATTTATAACCGATAAAAACAACAATTTTGAAGCCATTTCAAACAATTCAAAAGCCTATAGTACGGTAGAGATCGTATGTGTAGATTTAAAATCATTGATTTATACATAACACATTGATTCTGATTTAACCTCTTCTTTAGGCTAAAAGTCCTAATATACACACAATATTGCTAATTTTATTGAAATTATATACATCCATATGTTATAAAGTATCATATAGGGGCCTTTGAAAAACCCTGATTTATTGACGTTTTAATGGGTATCTAATTTCGTGTTTTTGTATCTTATAAGAGTTTAAATACCAACGAGATACTACCCTATCATGATCCAAAAAGACAATCAACGCACACTGGCCGACCAGCTCTTCCACCCCGAAAAGCAGAATACAAAAACGGCCGCTTTCCTGGCCAAGATGCAAACCGTGATTGACTGGGTGCCATTGGTGAAGATTATTGGCGGACTGAACCAAAGTGGCACTAAAAAAGGCGGCCGGCCCCGGCACAACCCTTTGATGATGGTCAAATCGCTGTTTTTGCAACATTTTTATGGATTGAGTGATCCACAGCTTGAAGAGCAACTCAACGATCGCCTGAGCTTTCAGCACTTCGTTGGGCTCTCCCTGGGCAACAAAGCACCGGACTTCACCAGTTTCTGGAAGTTCAAGGATGAGCTGGCCAAAGCTGGCCTGACCGATCGGTTGTTCGAAGAAGTGAACCGCCAGCTCGATGATAAAGGCCTGTTTGTGCGCAAGGGTAGCATCGTCGATGCCACGATGGTGGAATCGACCAATCGAACGATAAAAAAGACCAAACAGCAATCGCAATCGGTTCAACAGAATCCGCAGTATGACAGCGATGCCCGCTCGACCAAAAAAGGCAATCGAACCTATTTTGGCTACAAAGGACATATTGGACTGGATGCGGAAAGCAAGCTGATCAACAAACGGATCTTCAGCCCGGCCAATCACCACGACAGCCGGTATACCGAGGAGCTGGCGGATTTGAAAGCCAAGGCGCTGTTTGGGGATAAAGGCTACGCTGATGATCGCATTAAGAAAATGGCGCGGGAGTTTGGGTGGTTTTATGGAATTCAGGATAAAGCGTATCGGGGCTATCCGCTGAGTCAGAGTCAGATAAAACGAAACCGCAAACTTGGCCGGATTCGAGCAGCCGTGGAACATCCCTTTGCCTGGATGAAGACCCAGTCGAAAGCCCTGAAGGCCAGTGCCCGCAGCCAGATCAAGAACGCACTGATCTTTGACTTTAGCTGTATGTGCTGGAACCTGAAGCAGGCTGGTTTGCTGCTTGCCAGAGACCCTTGATGGGTGAGGTGTGTCCGGGTGTGGCGGAAACGCCATAATTCGGAGAGAATCGCCCCTTACATGGGGTTTGTGAAGCTCTTTTTGAGTACGATATGGATCAAAATTCTCGATATGTTCAGAAAAAATCTTCAAAATGTTAACACAAATGAAAACGGGTAGTTTTTAGTAGCCCCCATATAGAATTATGAAAGGCATTTCACAATCTATAAAAGTTTTAAAAGAAGAAGTATCTTCGATTCTAACTGTATCGGAATGGGCACGGTACATGGAATATGATGACACCAAAAAATTTACACGTCACTTCCGAAAATATTTTCAGCAAAATCCGAAAGTGGTAATCATTACTGAGCATCTAAATAATTTAAGTGAATTGATAGAAAAGTATCCCGAAGATAAGTTCTTAGCCATAGCTTGGAGGGCTGGCTTTAGAGATGATAATGCACTGAGAGAGTTTGTGCGTCGGCACACTGGAAGATCGCTAACGGAGTTTAAACGTATGGTTCTAAACCAACATTAAAAGGAATGCAAAAGTACTCAAAAATTTTAAAACTTAATTTGAAATTGAAGGATCCAAAAACCACCTTTTAGTGGGTCAAAACCGTGGGTCAAAATCAGTTGCGTTGAAGAATAAGTTGGGTTTTCTTAAAGATGACAACTTTTAACATAATGAGAGGAGTACTGTTATGAAAAAAAATATGAATAGAAGTTTTTATATACTGTCAGTATGGATATTCGGTGTGGCATTATTCTTTTTTGCTACAAAATCAACGTCAACAAACTTATTTGCTAATACCACACCATGTGAAGAAGAGAAATATGAATACGTTTGCTGTGGTCCCCAATGTGAAGTAAACGGTGTAACTAAAAATTACTGTTATGGCAAAGGTGGTGTCTTCGACTGTTGTTATGATAATTGTGATTCTGATCCAGGAGAGAATTAAACCATGAATTTTTGAAATACTAATGATAGCACACTTGAACGGAAGAATTCATGTGTGCTATGAATTACAAAATTTATGGGTAGAATATTAGTATTGCTATTTGGTTTATCTTTTTTGGTTTCATGCAACAAAAGTCCGCAATTTGAAACAGACTATAGTAAATATTTATATCAAGATTCATTTATAGATTTGAGTCGCATGATGCTAGAAGAAAGTGATATTTTTTTAAGTATAAATCAGGCGAGCATACATGATGAAGTAGGTATAGTTTTGTATGACCAAAAAAGCTCATCATTTTTCCATCTAGATTATAAGGGAAATATAGTTCGTTCATTTGGTTCACAAGGGAGGGGACCCTATGAATATCAAATGTTTACAAAAACATACCTTTCTTATAGCGGAGATTTTTATTTATATGATGCAAGCTCTTCTAAGATTATAAAATATTCAAGTGAGGGAATGGCATCAGAATTTTATATAGATAAAAGAGTAATTGACATGGCGGTTAATAAAAATGGAGAAATTCTTGTTTACCATTTAACAATTGATGATAATTATGTATTGACACTTTATAGTGCAAAAGGTGAGGAAATAATAAGCGCCTTTTCCCCGCAAGACCAATCGTTAAAGATTTTTCTTAATAGATTTAGAGACGGAGGGCTTTCATACTCTTCAAAAGAAGATGCATTCTTTTTTTTATATCCAGAGGAGTATAAAGTCTATGTTTTAGATAATTCATTAGAAATCATAAATACTATATCTCTTCAGAGTAACTCGCTTTTTTCAAAAGAATTATTGGCTTTTCCTCAAAATTTAAATCCTTTTGAAATGAGCCCATCTCATTTGGATTATTGGGTTTCTTTCCATCATCCTTCGGGGTTGTCTTTAATTGGATCTGAGTATATTCTTGTCAAAAATTATGAAATGTTTGATCTTAACAACTGGCAAGTTTATTATAATTTGTATACGAAATCGGGAGAAGTTGTGTTTGAAGGTCTTATTTTCCCTGATTCTGTAGATGTTATAGATACTGACGGTAACTTTATATATCTAAGCCGGGAATCAGGCATTACCCGGCTTAAGGTTTATCAAGAATAAAGTGATCTTCACAGTAGTGTCCGGTTAAAAGTCGAAGAGCCCCAATTGGTTACGTAATTGGGGGTCATATTCTGTGAGTGAATCATCGGAAAATAGCTGTTTAAGCGTCATACGGTCCAATATAGCGACGCTGAGAACTTGCATCATCGTGTGCATTTTGACGTTAAATTGATTTGTTCTTTGAGTTATTAAAATGATCAGATAAGTGCAGATTGCAGTCCAGATCTGGGTTTTAACAGCATTGGGCGATTGGCCATAAAACGCTTTAATTCGAAGATGTTGTTTGATCCATTTGAAGAACAGTTCGATCTGCCAGCGGCTTTTATAGTACTCGCAGATTGTCTGGGCACTGCAGGTTTTCATGTTCGTCAGAAGGATAATGTTTTGATCGTTTTCGGCGTCGATCAAACGAATACGGCGAAGTGGCTCAGGATATTTTTCCTTGGGCTTTGGCCCTGTTAACCGAATGAGTTGATCACATTGAAGACCCTGGCTTCGATCGACCGGTTTGGAGCTTTTGCGATAAAACTGAAGATTCTTTCGGGATCGAATGACAAAACGACCACCAAATTGATGCAGATCATACAGTCGTTGGAAATCCAAATATCCTCGATCCATGATGTAAATACTACCGGCCATAATTGGGATCATATCCAGGACATTCACATCGTGGGTACGACCGTCGGAAATATGGATAAATGTTGGTATAGAGCCCTCCAGATCCATTAATGTGTGGAGTTTGATCGCGGCTTTACGCGAGCGAAACTCGGCCCAGGGGAACAGCGACAAACACAAATCGATCGTGGTGGAATCAAGGGCATAAATGGACTCTGTCGCACGTTCCATCTCGCTTTGGTCACTGACAACCTTGCGAGCCTGATCGATCAGCACCATAGCCAGATCCTGATAGATCTGCCAGGGTCGACTATGATTGGCATCGGCAAATGTTGATAATGGGACCTTATATTTGATACCCATGTGATAGCGACGCGAATCCAGAGCATTGAGGGTCGAAGTCAAGTCCCTCAGGCTTTCCCGAAAGGTGAGCTGACCAAAACACAAGCAAAGAAGTTGATCCCAGCAAGTAAAGCGACGCACACGGTAATTCCCATTGTGACGGTCAACGATTTTTCGAAATTTGTATTTGGGAATGACATCCATAAGTTGTGAAAAAATAAGTCGGCCAGTGTACATGATATTATATATCGTTCTATAGTTGAGCTCCGCAGTTACTGGCAAACTACGAGTTCAAGTCGATAAAAATTTTAACAGTACTTAATCATATGCTCAGCAATGAGTTACAAGAATTTAGAATTTGCTTAACCGGACACTACTGTGATCTTCAGTTTAATTACCATCGCTTTTTTAAAATCATTATTACATTATCTGTTTATAACTTTTCGATCAATGGTGGTACTATTTTCATGTGCCATAGTTAGATCTTCATAATTGTATTTCGGTACTTCCCCAAATGGGTATTTACTCAAGTTGTGTATCTGGCATTTTCTTACATAGGGTAAAGTATTATGAAATTCGTAAATTTCGTGCAATCAAGGAAGGGAAATGTGACCACTGCGGATGGCGGGATAATGTTATGAATTCTTCCGATTCAGAAACTCCTCCACCCGCTTCATATGCTCTTCACTTTCCCAAAACCGGCTGAAGGGCTCCAGTTCGTTGGAGATGTTGCGGTGATCGCGCCGTTTCATGTATTCGATGTAGTCGCGGTCGTTCAGGGTGAGCCTGCCGATCAGCTTGTTTAGTGATTCCTCGTACTCTTCATCCGGAAAAAAATCCTGAATAAGCCCTGACTGAAAAGCTGTTTCCGCATCGATCACTTTCTGGGATGCCAGCCAGTAGTCGGCCTTTTCGCGCCCAACGGTTTCGCTGAGCCGGGTGAGCCCGCCCCAGCCGGGTGGCAGATAAAATTTACCCTGTGTGAACCCGAACTTTGCAGATGCCCTGGCCACCCGGAAGTCGCAGCTCAGCATGGTTTCCCATCCGCCGCCATATGCGTGGCCGTTTACTGCTGCGAGTGTCCAGCATTTCAGGTTTTCGATCCGCTCAAGGATCGAGAGCATGCGAAGCGACATCTCTCGTGCACCTTCTGCATCGCTGATTGAGTGAAACTCCCTAAGGTCGCCGCCGGATATGAAGCTCTTTCCCGAACCGGTGAGAATGAAGAGTCTCAGTTCCGGATCCGATTCGGCTTCGGTAAGCGCGTATTCAAGATGCTCCATCATCTCAAAATTGATGGCGTTCATCACATCCGGGCGCCGGATGGTAACGCTGAGCTGATGGCCGCTTTTCTTTGTGTGTGCCGGCATGGGTCTCTAATTTCCGGAAAAATCGGCTGAGGCAGGCAGGGGCGGTTTCACCGAATTTACCAGCCAATCGAGATACTCATGATTGCCTTCCTGTTCGGACACGTTCAGGGTAATGACGCAGGGAACCTCGTATGAATGAAGCTCCTTCACGCGACGGGTAAGGCGATTCACGTTGCTGTAGGTGGTTTTGGCAATCAGGATACACTCTTTATCGATAACAACCTCATCTTTCCATCGGTAGATCGATTCCATTCCGTCTATGATGTTGACGCAGGCTGCAAGCTGCTGTTCAACCAAATCGGACCCAATTTTTTTGGCTTCGTCACGGTTTTTGGTGGTGATGTAAACTATTCGAAGATTCTTGAACATAACCGGGAATTATTGTCTGTTTTCTGTTTTGATGAAAACTACAAAAAAGATCGGTATCGCTTTTGCAAAATATCGTCTACTGTGATTCTGTTCGTTAATGAATATGGAAGCCTGCAGTGTAAACTCAGGCGCGGGAAGGTATTTTAAGAGACTCTTTGCTGTTGAATAGCGGAGCAAAAAACCGTAAGTTTACAGGCTATGATCCAAATCTTGATTTGGGTCAGATTCCAGCGCGAGAGTGGCGGAATTGGTAGACGCGCCAGATTTAGGATCTGGTACTTTAACCGGTGTGGGGGTTCGAGTCCCCCCTCTCGTACTTCCGATCTTTTACACAATTTGAAAACCTAATAGTAAACACGTGAATATCACCGTTCAGGAGCTTACCTCCGTAGATAAAGAGATTACACTCAAAGCCAACAGGGAGGACCTTTCCTCCAAGTTCGACAAAGCGTACAAAAAGTATCAAAAACAGATCCAGATGCCCGGCTTCAGACCGGGAAATGTACCCATGGGCCTGGTGAAAAAACGGTTCGGAAAAGAGATCGAACTGGAAGAAATCAACTCATACGTACAGGAAGTGTATGAAAAGGAAATCGTTCCTGAATATGAGCCGGTTGGCGAAACCCAGATGCTCGACATGTCGTGGGAAGACGGAGAACTGGAAGTGAAGTTTAAAGTGGGTGCCAAACCCGATTTCGAACTCACCGACCTTGAGAAGGTGAACGTTGACAAAATGGTTCATGATGTAACAGACGAAGAGGTCGATGAAGAAATCCAGCGAACCCTCGAACGGCAGGGTAACTGGAAGGAAACCGATTCAAAGATCACCGAAGAGAGCCGTGTAATCGTGGATGCCGTTACCGTGGATGCCGATGGCAAGCCTGTTGAAGGCGAGAAAGACGAGGACCAGAAGATCGACCTGCGCCAGGAAGGAGCCAAGGAATTCCGCGAAAAGCTGGTTGGTAAAAATGTCGGAGATGTCGTAAAAATGGAACTCGGAGAAGGTGATGATATTGACCGTTTCGAAATACACGTGAAAAAAGTGGAAGTGATGGATCAGGCAGAGCTTACCGACGAGTTTGCCAAAGAACAGTCGGGCGGACAGGCATCCAACATGGATGAGTTCAAAAGCTTCATCAAAAGCCGTATGCAGGAGTATTACGATCAGTCGGCACGCGACATGTTCCGTCAGGATGTGATCGATGCGCTTACTTCAGCTCACGATTTCGGCATTCCCGAAGTAATGGAAGAGCAGATCCTCAATAACTATGTAGAGTACGCCAAGCAGCAGTCAGGCGGTGAGCTTCCTCCCGATTTCAGCTTCGATGACTACAAGGAGAAGATGCGCGACCAGGCTAAAAATGAAGGTAAATGGGCATTTATCAACGAAAAACTCCAGGCCAAGTTCGATGATATCGAAATTAAGCCGGAAGACATTGATGAGTTTATTTCGGCTGATGCAGCCCGTTACGGTGCAACCCTGGATCAAATGAAGGCATATTATGCCCAGAATCCATCACAGCTTGAGAATCTGAGAACAAGCATCCGTGAAAATAAAGTTTTTGATAAATTGAACGAGGTTGTTACCATCAATGAACTCTCGAAAGACGAATTTCGTAAAAAGAGAGAAAAGAAGGACAAAGAGTAAATAACAGGCAATACCCATGAATGTGAAGCAACCCCTTTATGAAATCCCCGATTTGAACGATTCATCATCAGTTCAGAACAGCCTGATACCCATGGTGGTAGAGACCACCAACCGTGGTGAAAGGGCGTACGATATCTATTCGCGCCTGCTGAAAGACCGCATTGTGATACTCGGTACACCGGTGAATGACGCCGTGGCCAGTACCATTGTGGCACAGCTGCTGTTCCTTGAGTCGCAGGATCCCGAAAAAGATATAAATCTCTATATTAACAGTCCCGGTGGAGTTGTTTCTGCCGGAATGGCCATCTACGACACGATGCAATACGTAAAATGTGATATAGCAACTACCTGTGTGGGCATGGCGGCATCGATGGGTGCGGTTCTGCTCACCGCCGGAGCCAAAGGTAAGAGAAACGTGCTTCCCCACGCCCGCGTCATGATTCACCAGCCGCTGGGTGGTGTTCAGGGACAGGCCAGCGATATCGAGATTGAAGCGCAGGAAATTATTCGTATTAAGCGTGAGTTGAGCGAAATTCTGGCACATCATTCGGGCAAAAACGTAGATCAGATCATTAAAGATTCTGACCGAAATAAGTGGTTGACTGCTGAGGAAGCAAAAAACTACGGCCTTGTTGATCGTGTAATGCGCCGCGACAAATAATTAATTTCACTTAATAGCAAAGGGGTGGTAGCCGATACCCCCTTGATACCAAGAGAACGTTTAAATCCAGATCCGGCACAATGAGTAAAAATAAAAATAACGAACTCGTTTATTGTTCCTTTTGCGGGCGGTCGAGCCAGGAAGTGAACTCTATGGTTGCCGGGCCCGATGTGTACATCTGCAACCACTGCGTTGAAGATGCTTCGAGCATAATTCAAAGTGATCTGGCATCCCTGTCGCGCCGGCGCGACAAGCAGTATCGCCCGATGCTGAAGCCACTCGAAATAAAGGCGAAACTTGACGAGTACGTAATTGGGCAGGATGACGCCAAAAAAGCACTCGCGGTTGCCGTTTACAATCACTACAAGAGAATTTCATCCGGTGCGGAAATCAACATTGACGATACACGGATCGAAAAAAGTAACATCTGCCTTCTCGGGCCAACAGGCTCGGGTAAAACCCTGCTTGCACGAACTCTCGCAAAAATCATCGACGTTCCATTTACCATTGCCGACGCTACGGTTCTTACAGAAGCCGGATATGTGGGCGAGGATGTGGAGAGCATTCTGAGCAATCTGCTGCAGGCGGCCGACTACGACGTTGAGCGTGCCAAGCGTGGCATGGTGTACATTGATGAAATTGACAAGGTATCGCGCAAGAGCGATAATCCATCCATAACCCGCGATGTGTCGGGCGAGGGCGTTCAGCAGGCGCTGCTGAAGATTCTTGAAGGCACTACGGCCAATATTCCACCCAAGGGAGGAAGAAAGCACCCTGAACAGAGCTTTATTCAGCTCGATACATCCGATATCCTGTTTGTCTGCGGCGGAGCTTTCAGCGGCCTTGAGGAGATCATCTCGCGCAGATTATCAACCTCTTCGATGGGCTTCCAATCCGATGAGCAGAAGAAGTTTGATAAAAATGACCCGACAATCTTCACCAAGGTAGAGCCCGAAGACCTTCAGAAGTTCGGCCTAATTCCGGAACTGATCGGCCGTCTGCCGATTATCTGCGGTCTTGAAGAGCTTTCCGATGATGCGATGATTGAAATTCTTCTGCAGCCGAAGAACGCCATCACCAAACAGTACAAGAAACTGTTCCAGATGGAAGATGTGGAGCTGGTTTTCGAAGATGACGCGCTTCAGGCCGTGGTTGAGCGTGCCAGAGTCAGGAAAACCGGTGCACGCGGGCTGCGATCCATTCTTGAAGATGCCATGCTCGATATCATGTTTACACTGCCTTCCATGAAGAATGTGAAGCGCTGTGTGATTACCCGCGAAACAATCGAGAAGAAGGCTCCTCCGGTTTACGAAAAGCGTAAAGCATCGGCATAGCAATAACAGCCTCTCCGTTTAGTTAGTTATGATGTCCTTTTTTTTGGATATTGGTGCATCATATCAACTGAATACCCGATTTTGCCATGCAACGTCTGCTACCTTCTAGCCGTATTAAAATCATATTGGTTGTACTGCTCGTACTTCTTGCCGGCGCCTCTTTTGTTTATAACCAATTTTTGCTGAACCGAATCATGGAGCAGGAACGAGCCAGCATTGAGCTCTGGGCCAAAGCGTTCGAATTCAACAATCTTCCGATCCATGAGCGGAAAAGCCGCGACATGTTCACCGTTGCAGCTGCACTTCAATCCTATCCTGAAGTGCCCGACAGCCTTGCCCGAATGATTCTCGATGCTGAAGCAGCGGAATCGCAGAGTAACTTTACGTTCGAGCATATCATCAAACCCGATCTTTTTCAGATTCCGGTAATTGTGGTAGACGAATCGGGCTTTATCGTTTTATACAGAAATATTGATGATGATGCGGCCGGTATCGATCGCGAAGAGTTTATTGATACATATTATGGCTATAATGATCCCATACCGATAATTTTTGGTCAGGAACCCAAATTGCAGCAGCAGTATGTGTACTACGGAGAAAGTCCTACACTGCAGTATCTAAGATATTTTCCATACGTTCAGTTTAGCATCCTTGGCCTGCTTCTCGCAATTGGCTACACCACGTACAGAAGTATAACCCGTTCCGAGCAATCGAATCTGTGGGTTGGAATGGCAAAGGAGGCGGCTCATCAGCTTGGTACACCGCTATCGAGCATGTATGGATGGCTTCAGCTCCTCAAAGATAGAAATCAGGGAGATGAGGAAGAGCTGTCGATTGTTTACGAGATTGAAAATGACGTAACCAGGCTTAAGGGCATTGCAGAGAGATTCAACAAAATCGGATCTCGTCCGGAGTTAAAGCGTGTAAGCCTTGAACCCATTATCGATGAAGTTTTGGCCTACATGGAAAAACGATTGCCGCAAATCGGAAAGCATGTTGATCTTCGAAAATCTATTGAAACAAAGGCTAAGCTCGACCTTAACCCTGAGCTGTTTCAATGGGCCATTGAAAACCTGGTAAAAAATTCCATGGATGCGATGAAGGACAGCCGCAACGATGCCTGGCTTGCCATCAGGGTTACTCAGGATATGAACCAGGTTAGAATTGACATCGAAGACACGGGTTCCGGTATAGACCGAAAAGCAGTGAATGAAATATTTAAACCAGGCTACAGTACCAAAAAACGAGGCTGGGGTCTGGGTCTAAGTCTTACAAAAAGGATCATCGAGGAGTATCACAACGGTAAAATCTTCGTACTCAGCACAGAAGTAAATAAAGGCACTACTTTCAGGATTATATTGCCGCTGTCATAGGCAGTGCGTATGCTGCTAAGCGTACCTGTTTACAGACTCAGTCAGGATAAGTTTGAAGCGCCTGGGTGTTCCGAATTGCGTCGGTGGACTCCAAAGAGGTAAAATATCAGATAAAGGATCTGGATCAGTCGTGAGTATACCCGCGCTTGGTGGCGTACTCCATGAGCTGAGCTTTTAGAAGATTACGTCCCCTGTGAAGCCGCGAACGAATTGTACCGATCGGAACGTCAAGCATGTTGGCGATCTCCTCGTATGTGAAATCTTCTACATCGCATAGCAGCACAACAGTCCTGAAATCTTCAGGAATCTCTTCCAGTGCATGGGATAGATCGTCATCAATTAGATCCCGGAACATTTTGTCTTCAAGATCAGATGTGTCTGTTCTTTCTGCACGAATAGTTTCATAAAAAGATGAAACCTCATCATAGTCAACTTCCTGTGGCTTCTTGGACTTTTTACGATAGTTGTTGATGTAGGAATTTTTCAGAATTCGGAAGAGCCAGGCCTTGGCATTTGTGCCCTTTTCGTAGCTGCTAAAAAATCGATAAGCTTTAACAATAGTGTCTTGCACTAGATCTTCCGCGTCATTGGGATCAGATGTGAGACGTAGACCGAAATTGTAAAGAGCATCCAGATGAGGGATAATTTCCTCATTAAAGTCTTCTTGTTTTCGGATTTCCTGTTTGGTGAGTTCCGCCATCCCGCTTCCGTCAGAACATTAAAAATTAAAGTGCTTGATTGATTACAAAATACGTATAGAAAATACAATCATTGCAAACATCGTTCACATCGACTAGAATCTAACACTCTAGTGTGTTACAGTCCAATTGATAATATTGATCGGCATCGTAAGGAAATTTAATAAAGCCATAGCTTTGCAGTGTAAAGTGGCTATTAAATTCTCATGATAACGATCAAATCATAAATTGCGTGAGTCCACGCAGCCATGCCAAATCCTCTAGTAACATAAATAACATTTAGTGCTAAGCCAAATAGAAACCTAAATAAAAATGAGCCAAATGTAAAAATATCAGCAAATTCACCTATGTAGTGAACACCGCTAAACAGAAGTGCCGCAAAGATTGCACTGATAGAATAAGCGCTTTTTTTTCCTTTAAATATTTTTGAAAAAATGTAGACAAGCAGGCTCACAAGAATTACCCTAAAGAAGAGTTCTTCGTATAAACCGGCTCCAAGCGATAATGCAATCAGCTGGAGCTTGTTCATTCCCGCAAGTGAACTATCGGCGGACAAGTTCAAAAGAGCGCCCAAAAACATACTGATGATTATACTCACAGCAACAGCGTAAACAAACGCTTCGGCAAGCATAAAGCCGAAATAGGATTTCTTCACATGCTGCAGTTGATCACGCTTTTTAAACACAATAATTCCGCCAATAATAGCAGCGGAAAATAGCGTGGCAGATATGGCGTTAAGACCGAAATAGGAGAATATGGTTTTGAACCAGACATCGACGGATATTCGCACCAGATAAGCTGTATCGGGCTGGGATATGAGTATAAGCAGTTCATACAGAAGCAGCAGAGGTACACACATCAGATAGCTGTAGAGTATTCCTCTTGTTTCCCGATTGTACCTTTCAAGTTTTTGCACGGGATGTCGATCAGTTATCGAGGTAGATGGTAACCTCAGCCCTGTCGAGAGAGCTGAAGCCAAGCATGTCGAATGCCTTATGTGATAACTTAAGCCCTTCGCCCGAAATACGATCATTAATTCGAACGAATACACCCACGCCGGTACCGGGATTTTCGATGAAAATTACATTGCCGAGTGCCATATTCGCGTGTGCGGCGGTTAGCATGTCGGGATTGTATAATTCACCGCTTGTTGTCGGTGATGCAATGTCTGATTCGTCATAACGAAGTGCGCGAACACTTCCGAGGTCTTCAAGTGTAGCCCCTCTTTGATATGGATTGCTAAATGTACGGGTTGGGGGCAGCAACACGGTTATTCTATTTCCGGGCCTGAGAGACGCAATGTCCGTACCGGGGTTCAAAGCAAGAAGTTCACTTTCACTCATTTGAAACTTTTCGAGAACATTGCTTACGTCCTCGCCCGACTCGACTCTGTATTGCACAAAACGACCCTGATGAGTGGAAGTTTCTGCTGTTTCTGCAACCGATGGTGCCGACGAACGCATTTCACGAACAATGAGCTGTTGTCCGATTCGCAGCAAATCGCCTTCAAGATCATTCAGCTCACGCAGTTCTGCGATAGTCATACCATGTTCGTTTGCAATGCGAGTAAGCGTATCACCGCTTCGCACTGTGTAATACGTATTCATATCGGGCTGTTCTCCGATGCGAACAATAGACTGCCGTTCTTCAGGTTCTTCTGCAGGCAGAGGTGTAACATCTTGTTGATCGCCGTTTTCCGGTAGAAAAATTGTAAGCTCGCTGCCAAGTTCCAGATTGGTGTCGCGCAGATTATTCCATTGCTGTATTTCTGCAATGGTTACACCATACTTTCGAGATATTGCAAACAGGGTTTCTCCGGGTTGAACCTCGTGAGTAATCTCGTTCTGCTGTCTTGGCGGGGAGATGCGAAGCGTTTGGCCTGCTGCAAGGTTGTCGCTATCCAGGTCATTCCACCTTCTTAAATCACCAACCGTGAGGTTGAAATCCCGCGCAATGCTGAACAACGTCTCGCCGGGCTGCACGGTGTGAAATTCACTCTGTTGCTGCGAATAAACTTCACTTGAAGGATAGAGCATGAGCAATCCCAGAATAGAGAGTGCGAGTAAACAAGTGTATGGTCTAATCCTCATGGTCACGGTCAATTATTAAGCGTTTCGAGTGCATCCTTCAATTCAAGTTCCGTTCTGTTTTCGCCCTTAGCCAATGCAAGACGGATGCCCCGATGCAAAAGATTTCTTGCATCATCAGGCCTTCCTGTTTGCTCGTAAAGCTTTCCAAGATGATAGTAAACGCCAAGGTAATCTGGTTCTTGTTCTAAAATGGATTCAAACAATATCCTTGCCTTGGATACTTGATTTTGCTTCATCAGTTCCAATGCAAGTGCAAACTTCGTAAAAGAATCATCCGGATTCTTTTTCAGAAAATGAACCAGCTTTTTGATTTTATCTTTTGGTTCATTCATTGTCGTTCAGTGATCTATAACGGTTCAGAATCTCTTCCATTGAGTCGCCACCAAATTTTTCGAGTACGGCATTGGCCAGTACAGGAGCTACCACGCTTTCGGCCACCACAACTGCTCTCGGAAGTGCGCAAACATCGGAACGTTCATACCGAGTATCCTGCTCTTCTTTCGTATCCAGGTCGGCAGTTTTCAGCGGCTTGAGCATGGTCGGGATGGGCTTCATCACGCCGCGAAGTATAATTGGCATCCCTGTAGTCATGCCGCCTTCCAATCCTCCCGCTCGGTTGGTTTTACGAGAAAACCTGCCGTTCCACTCAATTTCATCATGAACCTGATGTCCGGGATTTCGGCCCGCCTCAAACCCATAGCCAATCTCTACTCCTTTCATGGCCTGCGTGCTCAATATTGCCTGGGCAAGCTGCCCGTCCAGTTTTCTGTCCCAGTGTACATAGCTGCCCAGACCAGCAGGAAGCCCGGTAATGATAATTTCGTAGATGCCGCCAAGCGAGGTTCCTTCTTTTCTGCGAACTTTAATTTCTTCGCGCATCTGGTCGCTAAGAGTGCTGTCGAGGCAGCGCACGTCCGACTCGTCAGCTGCCTTATAAACAGCTTCCGCACCTGTGTTGGCCAGCGGATCTGCGGCTTTTCTCACATCTTCCCAGGAACTGTATCCCACAGAACCCAGCTGTATCACATGTCCGCCAATTTCAATTCCAAGTTCCAGTAAAAAGCGTCGTGCTACAGTACAGCAGGCCACGCGCATAGCGGTTTCCCGAGCGCTCGATCGCTCTATTACCGGCCTTATATCGTCGAATCCGTATTTCTGTACGCCAACAAGATCTGCGTGTCCGGGCCTTGGCAGGGTAATCCGTTCCACATCGCCTCTTTCACCGTCTTTGGCCATCACTTTTGGCCAGTTGCTTTTGTCTTTTTCAAAAGCACGGTTTACCATGCTGAATGAGATCGGTGCGCCCGTGGTTTTGCTGAATCTGACACCCGAGCCAATAATCGCTCTGTCTTTTTCGAATGCCATGCGCCCACCCCTGCCATAACCCTGCTGGCGACGCACAAGATGGGTTTCAATGTAGTCTTCTGTTAATGTAAGTCCTGCAGGTGCACCTTCCACAATTCCCGTAAGTTCGGGTCCGTGTGATTCACCGGCTGTAAAATATCTGAACATATCTGGGTTTTATCATATCTGTCTGAGAAAGGAACAAAGATAAGAGATAATTCATCTATCTGCTTTTTTTGTTCCGGTACCTTTTCGTGTTTATACGTTTTGTACCTTATGGGTCTTTCTCATGAGAGTTTCATCAGATACCCTATGGTGCGACACTTTTTCTAAAAAAGTTTAGTAATTTGCACGTAAATAGAGGGCTGTGTCCGTTATAAAGTCAATACAGTCATAAGCTTTTATTCCATTCATGCACTCGCTTAACGAAGTAGGTAAATACAGTTCATTACTTTACCAGGCTCTGAGGTCTTCGACGGAGTTCGGTACTTACAGAAAAAATCTGTTTCAGGAGCTGGTTAAAGTAGGATACGACTCCGTGCCGATAATAATTTTGACCGGAATATTTACAGGCTCGGTAATGACGCTTCAGTCTGCCTACCAACTGCAGTCGGCATTTATTCCGCTTTCTACCATTGGAGCAATTGTATCTGAATCGATTCTGATCGAGTTGGCTGCGGTTATTTCGAGCCTTGTATTGGCAGGTAAGGTGGGTGCAAGGGTAGCAACCGAGCTTGGCACGATGCGGGTGAGTGAGCAGATTGATGCTCTGGAATCGATGGGCTTCAACTCCGTTTCTTTCCTGGTTGTGCCGAGGGTACTGGCCGGAATCCTCATGTTTCCCGTTCTCTATATCGTTGCCAGCGTTACCGGGATAGGAGGTGGCTTGGCGGCCGGATTTTTTTCAGGCACGGTACCGCCTTCAGATTTTCTGCAGGGGGCAAGAACATACTTTTATCCCTGGAACGTTATTTTTGGGTTCACAAAAATGTTTGTTTTTGGGTTTATCATCACCTCGGTTTCGTGTTACAAAGGCTATTATGCCAGGGGAGGTGCTGAGGGTGTGGGACAAAGCACCACAAACGCTACGGTTTTGAGCTGTATTTTTGTACTCCTGGCTGATTTTATACTCGCAGCACTGTTGCTTTAATATGATTGAAATTAAAAATCTTACGAAACGTTTTGGAGATCTTCTGGTATGGGAAGATGTTTCCTTCAAGGTTGAAGATGGTGAAACGCTTGCCATTATTGGACGCTCGGGATGCGGCAAATCTGTACTTATGAAACACATCAATGCGCTGCTTTACCCGGATACGGGCAAGGTCTTAATTGATGGCAGGGATATACATGCTCTGGACTATGTGGACTTGCGAAAACAGCGTCAAAAGTTCGGAGTTCTGTTTCAGGGCTCGGCACTATTCGACTCAATCAATACGTTTGAAAATGTGGCTTTTCCGCTTCGGTATTTTACGAATCAAACGGAAGAGGAGATCCATGAAAATGTGATGAAATCCCTGACCTATGTTAATCTTGAAGATTCGGCAAATAAAGAGACTTCAGAACTATCGGGCGGGATGAGGAAAAGGGTCGGATTGGCAAGAGCCATTGTTCTTGAACCCAACTATATCATGTACGACGAGCCAACTTCAGGACTCGACCCCCAAACAGCTGACGAGATTAATGGCTTGATTAATGCTATGTCGGAAACTTTCGATGTAACATCGATCGTAATTACACATGATATGCATAGCGTGCTCGAGGTAGCCGATAAGGTGGCTTTTCTGGATCAGCAAAAGCTTAGCTGGTTCGGTACCATCAGCGAAATGAGAAACTCAAACCACAAAGAGCTGGTAGATTTTGTATCAGCCAGTGAATATCAAATAAAGGCAGGATAACGGATCATGAAATTTAGTAACGAAGCCAAAGTAGGACTAACGGTATTGCTTGCATTTCTTGTGGCAGTGGTGGGTTTCCGGTTTATGCGAGATGTACCCGTTTTCAGGCAGTCGCTGGAGATTTCTGCCACATTCGAACGGGGCGATGGTATTAGCCAGGGCAGTATCGTAAATGTTAGCGGAGTAAAAGTGGGCTCAGTTAGCCGGGTGCAGCTCACCCCCGATCTCCAGGTGAGAGTGGTGATGCGGCTTGATGACAAGATCCCCATTCCGAGAAATTCTGTAGCTCACCTTAC
>PWWL01000106.1 GCA_003561515.1 Balneolaceae bacterium | reverse complement strand
TTCATGAAGTGCATGTTTTCATCAGGTACTCCACAATAGCGCCCGGCAGCCTTGGCTTCACCTTTTCTGATCAGACCCTTGATGGTCTTCACTTCGGGAGAGTCGACATCACCCGGCTGTTTCTGCTTCAAAAAGTCGTTGATTCTGTCGAGCAGCTTGTCTGCTTTCTCATTGTGCATGTCGAATACTTCGGCGTAGTCGGTCACAAAGTCGGCAAAACGAACGGCTTCATCATCAAACACGGCAATATTGCCGGAGGTCTGGTAGGCGATGTGAACCTCGTGGCCATGGTCGACCAGGCGGATAAGTGTTCCGCCCATCGAAATCACGTCATCATCAGGATGAGGACTGAAGACGATACACCGTTTTGGAAACGGTTTGGCCCGCTCCGGGCGATACTTGTCATCTTCATTGGGCTTGCCGCCCGGCCACCCGGTAATGGTGTGCTGCAGCTCGTTAAATACCTTGATGTTGATGTTGTAGGCCGGTCCCCTTCTGGTGATCAGATCGGCCATGCCGTTTTCGTTGTAATTTTCGTCGGTAAGTTTGAGAATCGATTTTTCGAGCTTACGGCAGAGCCACACTACCGCTTTCCGGATCAGTCTGTCATCCCAGCTGCATTTTGTAAGCAGCCAGGGGGTGTTGATTCGCGTCAGTTTTTCGGCGGCGGCTTCATCGAGCACCACTGTGGTATTGTCGTGCCGCTGCAGCCAGGTAGCGGGCACGCTTTCGCGAATTTCTCCCTCTACTGCTTTCTTGATGATAGGCGCCTTGCCTTCGCCCCACGCCATCAGGAAGATTCGTCTGGCTTTCAGGATGGTGCCCACACCCATGGTGATTCCACGGCGCGGTACATATTCTTCACCGAAAAAGTTACTGGCAGCGTCGGTGCGTGTCACTTTATCGAGAGTGATGAGGCGCGTGCGGGAGTCGGGCCGTGATCCCGGTTCGTTGAATCCGATATGGCCGGTTTTACCGATACCGAGCAGCAGAATGTCAATTCCGCCTGCGTTTCGTATTTTTTCTTCATACTCCTCGCACCAGGCTTCAACTTCATCCTCGTTCAGGCCGCCGTTGGGTATATGGATCTGATCATCGGGAATGTCGATTTCATCAAACAGGTGCTCGTGCATAAAACGGCTGTAGCTCTGAAGCGAGCCGGGATCAATGGGGTAGTACTCATCCAGATTAAAGGTAATCACATCTTTGAAACTGAGCCCCTCTTCACGGTGCAGGCGAATCAATTCATCATATACCTTGACCGGGGTTGATCCGGTTGGAAGGCCCAAAACGGTGGGCTTATTCTCCCTGCTTCGGCTGATGATGAGATCGGCAATCTCTCGCGCCACGGCCGCCGATGCATCGTTGCTGTCTTCATAAATTACCGTGGGAATTCGTTCGTGGTAGGTCAGTTTTTTGTCAGACGATTCAATCCGTTTTTGAATGGGTTCCATCGGCAGGTTTTTATTTGAATTAGATGAGCAGGAGAAGATAGGAATTTTTTAAATCTGAATTACGGGGGAGAAATTCTAAGTTCTAATGTTCTAAATCCAAAAGTTGCCAGTTGCCAGTTGCCAGTTGCCAGTTGCCAGTTGCCAGTTGCGGGTTGCCAGTTGCGGGTTGCGGGTTACCGGTTGCCAGTTGCGGGTAAGAAAGTAGGCAGTAGGCAGCAGGCAGTTGGCAACTTTGGAATCAAATTCTTTCCCAGAACCTAACTTTTGGATTTTGGATTTAGAACATTAGAACTTTGTGCTTTTAGCCTGTAGCCTGTAGCCTGTAGCCTGTACGCTGCATCTCTCGACGCTGCCAGGAGCCGAAAGGCACGGCACGCAGTCAGGTCTACTTCTTGCGGCTTGTCGCTTGAAGCTTCACAGTTTCCCCTATCTTTTTTTCTTCTCTTTTGCTATTGTAGGTGCCTGACAGAACTGACCAAATAAGCTCACGGGGCGCTGCATCATGCTTGACATTCAGAAACGGCTTTCGAACTCTTTTTATGCACTTCTTGCCCTGCCGGCCACGGCGATGGGTTTTGCCCTGTCGGTACAAATTGCGGCGCTGAGCTGGCTGCTGACCTACCAGTACGGGTTGGAGATCTCCGACATCGGGCTGGTGTGGGCTACCGGTCCCATTGCCGGGATTATCGGCCAGGTTATCATCGGTATCATCAGCGACAATGTCTGGGTCTGGAATGGCCGCCGACGGGTATTTATTGTAATTGGCGGCGTGCTGGCCTCGCTCATGCTCCTGGCCCTGCCCAATATCGGCATCATACAGGCAAGCATGGGCCTGGAGGCCATTCTCGGAATTGCGATCCTGATCTCGATGGTGCTCGATCTTTCGATCAACGTCTCATTCAACCCCACCCGCTCCGTCATTGCCGATGTTACCCCCGAGGGACGCGCACGCACCAAAGGCTATACCTGGATGCAGACCGTGTCGGGTACGTTCGGTGTTCTCTCCTATTTTATCGGGGCGGTATTTGGCAACATCACCCTCATATATTTTGGGGTAGTGCTGGTTTTCTTCTTCTCGGTGATTCCGCCTTTTTTTGTGAAAGAGCCCAAATACCTGGGCCGGTACGGCGAGGATGAAGATGCTATTGCCAAAGAAATTGAAGATCAGGACGACAGCTCAGTTCCCGGCAGCGTAAATGATGCGTCGCTCGGGCAGATCATCAGAAGCATTCGTCCGCTGTGGGGATTTCTGATCTATGGGATCTACGCCATTGTAAAACGCCTTAGCGGACTGGAATTTCCCGGATACTATTTTGAAATCTTTGCCCTTATCGTCACCATTTACCTGATTGCCGAGGCACTGTTCAAATCGGAGGAGGGTAAAAGCAGGGAGGAAGCAGGCAAAATCGGGTTTCAGAAAGTGTTGGCGGCGCACTCTTTTTCGTGGATTGGCGTACAGAGCATGTTCATCTATTTCTTTGCCTTTGTGAGCTACCGCATGCCCGAGCTGCTGGCCGATGATGTGGGATCGGTGGTAAACTGGAGCTTCTTCTCGCTGAACCTGGTGGCGGCCATTATTCCCGTTCTTCTTCTGGAACCGCTGGCCAACAAATTCGGCCGCGTGAAAACGCACGCCTCAGCCCTGGTTGTGATGGCTATCGGCTACGGATCGATCGTCTTTATGGGCGACTCACCCTGGACCCTCTACATCCTGATGGCGGTGGTGGGAATCGGCTGGGCGTCCATCATCAGCCTTCCGTTCGCGATTATGTCGCAAAAGATTGCCCAGAACCAGATGGGTCTCTACATGGGGCTGTTCAACCTTTCGGTGGTGCTGCCGCAGCTCGTATCCAGCTTTGCGGTGGGCGACATCGTGGAAGCCGTCGAAAATAAAACCGTGCTTTTGGTGATCTGCACCGTCACCGTGGCCTTCTCGGCCATCGCCTGGTTCCTCGTTAAAGAGCCTAAGGATGAGATGACAGAGAATCCCGTGCTGCTGGATGAAAAGATAGAAGACGAGCTCGATTCAGGACCTGACGGGCGATATGTTTGACATCAGGGTTTCGGTTTGGTCTGCCGGCAATATATTCGGGCGGGATGTAAAAAGTCTAAAAGAAATGGAATGCAGTTTTTCGTTGAGAAGACAGAACCGATAGACAAAATAAACAAATCAAATATTTGGTTGAGTTAAACTACTTACATCAACCATAAGTATGATTCGTTCGAAAAATATTCTCAGATGGGTTGCAAATCTGTATGTTCTGTTGCTAACTCACTAATTCTGTTTATAAAAGAGAAAAAACTTGCATGAATAAGTTTATATATATATATCATTAGAAGCCGATACATATCGCCTTCTGGAACTCACTCTGATCTTACCGTTTCAGGGTGAACTTAACTAAAGTACAATGCTGGCATCCAGCGAGCTATCCGATACCGGTGGCAGTATTGTGCCTAACCAATAAATAAAAAAGGGATATGTTATGAAAAGGGTAAAAAAGGCCATTATTGGCATATTTTCACTATGTACATTTGTCGCATTGATGATGATCCACGTAACCGTGGATAAACAGGATGACCTGCTTGTTCACAACAGTGAATGTTATTCAGTTACTGAATGGAACCTTCATACAGGTTTGATGAACGCAACTGCCAGGGGTTCTGATCCGGAGGAGTGCGATGACTCAGAAGGAGATTGCCCGCGAACTTGTACCGGGGGATGTTCAGGTTGTTTTGGATGGGGTGGTTCATGTAAGAACCAAGACCTCCCTCATTATTGTGGAACACTTCAAGGATCTGATGGTAGTTTCACTACATGTTACAGGCAATGTTTTGACGGATGTTAATAAAGTAAATTTAATTGGAGGATGTGAATATGCATCCTCCAATGCATTATTTTTTCAATTAAAGTTCATGTTCTTAATCAATTCTTTTTAAAACAAATTTTGCAACTGCCATGAGGCATCAAAAAAGTAACTTTGAAGATGAAAATAAAATTAATTCAATCTGGCCTAATCTTGTTTCTATTCACTTTAATTCTTTTGATGTCTTCATGTCAGAATGAAGAAAAAGGAATTAAATCGGTATTTCTTGAAAAAGAGTTGCAGGATAGTTCAGAGAGAGTTGTCCTAAGTGAACTGATTTTAAGCGACAGTCTGCAACTTATGGATCTATATGGTATTACATCTGCATCAACACTGAAACTGGATGAAAATCACATATATGTAAATAATCCTTTTGAAAAGCATGTGTACATCATAAAAAAAGATTCCTACGATTATGTTGGTAAAATTGCTCCAGGTGAGGGAAGAGGCCCGGGTGAGGTTACGGGTCTTGGCTATTTTGATGTGACAAATGACTACATAATCTTAGCTGCTGAAAGCCAGTATAAAGTACAATTATGGGATAAAGAGGGTAATCTTGTAAATGAGTTTATAACAGATCAGATTCGACCCCACAGAGTAACCGGCTGGCCTGATGGAAAAATAACTATACTTTCCACGTTTCCGACAGATGCAGACCGTGTATTTCATACAGTAGATAAAGGGGGAGAAATTTTACAGCAATTTGGCAACTTTGATATGGATAATTTTAACCCGCTTATGTACTCAGGAAGTACTGTTCAAGACGATAACTACTTCTATTATGCCGGTTTTTCAGAACACGTTCTAATCAAATGGGATCGTGATGGAAATCATCTCTTTTCCAAAGCAACAATTGACAATTTTCCAGGTGAATTGAATTACATTACTTTTTTAAATGGCGAAGAAAGGGTTTTTCAATATTCAGAAACCGGAGTTTTTTCTGCTGTTGGAACTGCAATTAATAACGAATATTGGATATTGATACATGCAGGTGAACGAGGAAGTGATACATCAACAAGATTACTTGATATCTATTTTAAACAGGATGGAAGTTATGCCGGTTCAGTATTGTTGCCATATCGTGCAGGATTTGGAACGATTGCAGTAGATGAATCATACATTTACACTCTTCACAACATTGATGATGAAACTCATATTGGAATCTATAAAAACAATCTGAATGAATTGGTTGAAGAATCTGGTATTGCCCAAATCGATTAGCCTTCTGAAAATGCTTAATTACTTAATTAAGCCTGAACAAATGCAAAATACAGCACAATTAAATCAACAGAAACAATAGCAAATTGTTTCGGCGAGGTTAGTTTATGATAATATTTTTTAAATGAGTCTCGTGAACATGTAAAACACTTTATTCTGTCCATGTGTGAAAACCACAGTTTCATATTGAAAAATCTCAGATATTATTGTGTGTTTCTTATTGTGGTTATATATGGATGTAGTCGTGAGAATTTACTTCAAGATGAATCATTTCTTATTAAAGAAAGACAAAATGTAAATGAAAGGGTTGTTGTGGACTTATTAGCCCCAAAAGCTAGCCTCAATTTAGCTGAGGAATTTGGCATTCTGGATGCGGGAGCAATCCGGATGGGTGACCAATACATTTATATCCGTGACCGCCCATCTTTGAATAAAATTTATGTATTA
>PWWL01000084.1 GCA_003561515.1 Balneolaceae bacterium | reverse complement strand
ATCCGCTCACCACCGCGCTGCTCGGGCTGCCCGGCGTGCGCACTATCCGCAGTAACTCCATGTTCGGTTTTGCTTCGGTGAACATCATTTTTGAAGAAGGGGTCGATTTCTACTGGATTCGTGCCCGGATTCTCGAAAAACTGAGCGCCCTTCCCGCCGGTACACTTCCCGAAGGCGTTTCGCCCTCGCTTGGCCCTGATGCCACCGCACTTGGCCAGGTGTTTTGGTACACCCTCGAAGGCTTCGATTCCGACGGCAACCCGACCGGCGGCTGGGATCTTCACGAACTGCGCTCAATTCAGGATTTCCAGGTTCGTTACGGGCTCGCAACCGCTCAGGGCGTGGCTGAGGTGGCGAGCATTGGTGGATTTGTACGCGAATATCAGGTTGATGTGGATCCTGCCGCACTGTGGGAATATGACATCAGCGTAACCGATGTGGCCAATGCGGTGCGCAACAGCAACTTTGATGTGGGCGCGCGTACGCTGGAGATGAACCGCGCAGAATATATCGTCCGTGGGCTCGGTTACATCCGCTCGGTGGAAGATCTTGAAATGAGTACCGTTGCAGTCCGTGGTGACGTACCTGTGCTGATTCGTGATGTAGCCCGCCTTCAGCTTGGGCCGGCACAGCGCCGCGGCATGCTCGATAAAGGCGGAGCAGAAGCTGTGGGCGGCGTGGTTGTTGCCCGCTATGGTGAAAACCCGCTTCAGGTTATCCAAAATGTAAAGGATAAGATCGATGAGATTTCGGCGGGCCTGCCAAGCAAAGAGCTTGCAGACGGAACAATTTCTCAGGTGAAAATCGTGCCTTTTTACGACCGCACCGGCCTTATCTACGAAACGCTCGGTACCCTTGAGGAAGCTCTGACACTCCAGATTTTAATCACCATTCTGGTTGTTATCGTGATGCTAATCCATCTGCGCTCATCGTTTTTAGTTTCGGCATTGCTGCCTGTTGCTGTGTTGATGAGTTTTATCATGATGCGCTACTTAGGGGTGGATGCCAATGTGGTGGCGCTGGCAGGAATTGCCATTTCGATCGGGGTTGTGGTGGATATGGGCATTATCCTCACTGAAAATATGCTCCGGAACCTGGAAGAGGCCAATCCCGACAAAAATCGTTTTGAGATCATCTACGAATCCACAATGGAAGTGGCACCGGCAGTTATCACGGCACTTCTAACTACCATCGTAAGTTTTCTCCCCGTCTTTATGCTTCAGGACGCCGAAGGCAAACTGTTCGGCCCGCTCGCTTTCACCAAAACGTTTGTGCTGCTGGCCACACTGATTATCATTATCACCATGATTCCGCCATTTGCGCATTGGCTGTTTTCACGGAAAGCGGGAACCGATTCTGCCCGCCTTTTCTGGAACGGACTGATGGCACTCACCGGATTTGTACTTCTCTTTTTCATGGCCTGGGCTGGAGTTGTATTGCTTATCCTGGCAGCCAATAACTTTTACTGGAGATATACAACAGTTCAAACCAAAAACCCGGAACGCTGGCGGGATTATATAAACATAGCGGTCATTTTTGTGGTGATCGGCTGGATGCTGGCCATCAATTGGCTGCCGATGGGTTCGGGGCATTCGCAGCTTGCAAACTTCATTTATGTAGTGCTGATTGTTGCCGTACTGCTTGGCTTGTTCAGGCTTTTTATTCGGTTTTATAAGGAGATCCTTGCGTGGTTCCTTCAGAAAAGAGCCCTCTTTTTCATTCTTCCGGCCATCATCCTGATTATCGGGTTGATGAGCTGGCGCGGGTTCGACAGGACGTTCCACTTTGCATCCGTGCCGTTTCAAGCTATTGGATGGGACATTAAAGAAACCGGACTGTGGGCCGGCCTCGACAATACTTTTCCCGGCCTTGACCGTGAGTTTATGCCGACACTGGATGAGGGTTCTTTTCTGGTGATGCCCACTACCATGCCGCATGCCGGGATGGAAGAGGTGGTTGATGTGGTTAGAAAAATGGACATGCGTATTGCCTCCATTCCGGAGGTGGAGAGCGTGGTAGGAAAAGTTGGCCGGGCAGAGTCACCGCTCGATCCCGCCCCGATTTCAATGTTCGAGAACGTGGTGAACTACAAGAGCGAGTACAAAACCGATGATCGCGGAAGGCGGGTACGTTTTCAGGTAGATCGCGACGGAGAATTTGTACGTGATGAAAACGATGAACTGATCCCCGGCCGCCGCGGACGCTTTTACCGGCAATGGCGGGATGAAATTCGCTCCCCGGATGATATCTGGAATGAGATCGTGGCGGCATCCAAGATACCGGGCACAACGTCAGCACCGAAGCTACAGCCGATTGAAACCCGTATTGTGATGCTCCAAACGGGGATGCGTGCCAATATCGGGGTGAAGGTTAGCGGCCCTGACCTGGAGACGATTGACCGCTTTTCAATGGAGCTGGAAGATCATATCCGCCAGGTTGAAGGCGTACGCGGGCCGTCGGTTTTTGCCGACCGTACCGTGGGCAAGCCCTACATCGAAATTGATATCGACAGGAGGGAAATCAGCCGTCACGGCCTCTCGATTGGTGATGTTCAGGAAGTGATTTCCATTGCTCTGGGCGGTATGCCGCTCACCACAACCGTGGAGGGACGGGAGCGCTACCCGGTTCGGGTGCGCTACGCCCGGGAATACCGGAACACGCCCGAAGCCATTCGTCAGGTGCTTGTGCCGATTCCGGCAGGCTATCAGATTCCGCTGGGCCAGCTGGCCGATATCCGCTTCGAAACCGGCCCGATGAATATCCGGAGTGAAAATACATTTCTAATTAATTACGTCACATTCGATAACGTAGCGGGCATCAGTGCGGTGGAAACCGTAGAAAACGTTCGGCGACATCTTGACGAGCAAATTGAAGCCGGTAACCTGAACGTGCCGTCCGGAGTGAGCTTCACATTTGAAGGCGAATTCAGAAATCAGCAGCGGGCGGCAGAACGGTTAATGCTCATTCTTCCAATCACACTGCTGGTGATCTTTCTGCTGATCTATTTCCAGTTCCGCTCGGTGGCGATGAGTTTTATCATCTTCTCCGGTATCGCTCTGGCGTGGGCGGGAGGATTTGTGATGCTCTGGCTCTGGGGGCAGCCCTGGTTCCTTGATTTCAGCCTGTTCGGGGTGAATCAGGCCGAGCTGCTGCAAACCGGAGCTATCAACCTGAGTGTAGCTGTTTGGGTTGGATTTTTGGTACTGTTCGGCATAGCCGTGGATGATGGTGTGGTGATGGCTACTTACCTCAAACAGTCATTCGAGAAACTGAAAACCGATTCAATAGAAGGCATTCGAAAAGCCACCATTCAAGCCGGGCTGCGCCGTGTGCGCCCATGCTTGATGACCACCGCAACCACGCTGCTGGCTCTGCTGCCAATTCTCACTTCCACAGGAAAAGGTGCCGATATCATGATACCGATGGCTGTGCCTGTATTCGGCGGTATGCTTTTTCAGGTCATCACCCTGTTTATGGTGCCGGTGCTGTTTTCGCTGTGGATGGAATGGAAATTAAAACGTCAAAACGAAACCAGAGAGGTTGGGATATGATACGATTAATAGGTTTTATCACTCTTTTCTTTTTTGCCGCGGCTGCTCAAGCCCAGCATGGTGAAACTGACCGCGAAGCGTTGCAGAACTATATTCAAATGGCTATGGATAATAATCCCGGGTTGAAGGCAGCGTCTCAATCAGCTGAAGCGGCAAGGTTGGATGCTCCACAGTTTGGCCGGCTTTCCGATCCCATGTTGGAGTTTGAATACGACGTCTGGAGCCGTGAAAATATGGATCGCCTTGAGCTGATGCTCATGCAGCGGGTTCCCTGGTTCGGTACGCTCGGGGCAAACCGAAGCTATTACAACCGGCTCGCCGATGCGCAGGATTCGGCTGCACTTCAGGTTCGCAACGAATTGATTCGCGATGTGAAACTGAGCTGGTATTCCATGCATGAGGCTTATCACCATATTATGGTGCTGGAGCAAAATGTGGACTTGCTCGAACAGGTTGAACGGCAAATTTTAATTCGCCTCGAAACCGGCCGGGCGTCCCAGGTTGACTTGATACGCCTCGAAATAGAGCTGAATGAGCTAAAAAACAGCATCGAAAACTATCGTGATCAGCTTCAATCAGAAAAGGCACGTTTCAATGCGCTGCTGAACCGGCAGGTTGATGCGGAAGTAACACTTTTCCATGAACTCACGCTTTATGAAGTTTCGGCGGAGGAGGACATCACCCAAAACCCTGCTGTTACAGAAATTGAGCAACAACAGGAGGCCGCGGAGATTAATGTTGAACGCGCACGCCTCAATTCAAGGCCGGATTTCAATGTGGGTGTTGGCTTTATGAACCGGGATTTCGGAATCTGGGATCCGGATCGTTTCAATGCCGTTATGGTTCGTGTTGAAGTTGGCCTGCCTTTTTCACGTACAAGATACCGTGCAGAGCAGGAGCAAGCCCGGATACAATTGCGTCTCCGGAGTGACATCCGAACCGAAACAGTGAACCGGTTAAACGCACAGGCCTCAGCTACCAAACGGGAGATTGAAACCAGCCGGAGAGCCATCACCTTATACAGCGATCAGCTGATTCCCTCACTGAACCGTGCACTTGATTTGTCACTGGAAAACTACGGCACCGGCAGAACCACGTTCGAAGAAATCATACAGCTTTACCGGCAGATTCTGGATCTGGAAATGAAGCTCAATGAAGCTGAGGTTGCCTACAACAAAGCAGTAGCGGAATTGGAGTTCCTCTATGGTTCACACACAATCCACAGAAATTGAAACACCTAACATCAAACAAACAATCATGAAAAATCTTTGGCAAACAAACTGGTTTAAACCTCTGCTTTTTTTGATCATTGGCCTGCTTATCGGTTGGCTTATTTTTGGAGGTGGTAATGGCCACGAAAATGACCACGAAGGGCATGATCATGCCTCGGCTAATGAAGTGTGGACCTGCTCCATGCATCCGTCTATTCGAGACGATGGCCCCGGAAGCTGCCCGATTTGTGGTATGGATTTGATTCCGGCATCCGCAGCGGAGGCTGATGACGACGCTTTCAGCATGGTGATGTCTGAGTCTGCCCTAAGGCTTGCGGAAATTCAGGTAACACCTGTAAAGAGAGAACGCCCTGTTGTAAACGTTTGGGCACCCGGCCGTATTGAAACCGACGAAACGAAAGATTCTGTAATTTCCGGTCACTTTAACGGCCGAATAACCCGGCTCCACGTGGATTTCACCGGAGCCGAAGTTCGCGAGGGGCAGCCGCTCGCCTCCGTATGGTCGGATGATTTAATTACCGCACAGCGGGAATTACTTGAAGCATACAGCCGGCGCGATTCGCGGCCACAAATCTACAGTGCCGCGCGCCAGAAATTGCGGTTTTGGGAGTTGCAAGATCATCAAATTGATGCGATTATCGAAAAAGGCGAGCCGATGAGTGAGGTGGATATTTTGTCTCCCGTTACCGGTACCGTAATGCAGCGGGGGGTGAGCCGAGGGGACTATTTTTCGGCCGGAACCACACTGTTTCAAATTACAGATTTATCGTCCGTATGGATCACCGCCGATGTTGCTGAAACCGATATAGCGCTGCTGAGAACCGGCATTCCGGTGAACGTTGCTCTTCGCTCAATGCCGGGAGAAACCCATGAAGCACAGATTACATGGATCGATCCGCAGCTGAACTCATCAACCCGAACCGTTCGCGTACGGGCAGAGGCAAATAACCCGGCTGGCACGCTTAAACCGGGAATGCAGCTTTCGGGAAACATCGAAATTTCGCTGCCGGATGAAAAACTGATGGCACCCGCCTCAGCCGTACTCTGGACCGGGCCGCGCTCGATTGTGTATGTGTACGATGGCAGCGGCGATTCAGCCCGTTTTGAAGCACGTGAAGTAACCCTTGGCCATCGTGCAGGCGAATATTATGTGATTGAAGATGGGCTTGAGGATGGCGAAGAGGTAGTTTTCCACGGCGCTTTCAAGATCGACAGCGAAATGCAGCTGTCT
>PWWL01000386.1 GCA_003561515.1 Balneolaceae bacterium | reverse complement strand
TCGAAATTGGTTTTATCTTGAAAATCTTTGCGGGTAACGCCGGAGTAGCTCAGGGGTAGAGCAACGCTCTCGTAAAGCGTAGGTCGTCGGTTCAAATCCGATCTCCGGCTCAACACAAGATGGTTTCAAGGTTCCCCGATGGGTCGGGACTGCGCAAATGAGCGCAGCAGGTTCAAGGTTCAGGGTTCCAACCTGCCAGAGTGCCGTGTCTTTCGGCACCTGGTAGAGTTGGAAGCGGTTGGGTTTAAGGTTCGAGTAAAAATCTGGTTCTGAAGTTGCCTACTGTCAACTTTTCACTTTTGCCTTTTCACTTTCTACTATCAACTTTTTGGATTTAGAACATTAGAACTTTGATCTTCCCTTGCAAGTATTTCCCTGTTTATCAAACCATTACTGACCCTGTAGTTCAACCGGATAGAACGATAGCCTCCTAAGCTTTAGATCTGGGTTCGAGTCCCGGCGGGGTCACTTTTCGTTATTTGTAAATGGTTATTGGTGTAATCGGGGGTTGTGTTCTCAAAATCTGTTCTTTTAGCCGGGACGAGAAGCCTGTCCCGCCGAGCGCAGCGATGGTGAATAAGTCTTACACAGGGTGTAATGTATAAAAAAAGCCCGCCTTATGTGTAAAGACGGGCTTTCTGAATTTTAACAGTGTTTATCTGTAAAGTTTGGCTTTACGCCATGCCAGCAATTATCAATTAAACCTGTTACCTCTTTCCTCTGCAATTACACGATTCATGTCAATAGCAATAGTCACTTCGGTTCCATCAACGGTAAAGTCGTTAATAGTGCCGTAGGGAGTTGGCATATACGCAGGAATAAAAGGCTGTCTATGTTGATCTGTCACGTTTTCATTGTTCAACGCCTCTACTTCCGAAACAGGCCACTGAACTCCAAGATCAAACATTCTCCGGCCTTCACCGAAGAATACCTCCTGACGCATCAAATAGAGCGTTCTGAGGGCTTCTGTTTCATCAGTGAGTGCATTAATGTCCGCTTGCGTAACAGATGTTCCTGAAACGGTTGACACCGTAGTGCTGGCTGTTCTGTCGAGCACCAGGTCTTCGATAAACGGTTCGCCCGGCTCTGAAGCCACAACGAAATCACTGCTATTTGGCCGTGTTTCGGTGCCGGCGGTTCCGGTTCTGCCTTCCTCAGTTTCATCAAAGTCACGAACCGGCCTTGTATCAACCAGTGCCAGCAGATTCAACATAGTTTGCTGGGCATTGGCCAGGCCCGCTACACCATCGGTCAGCTGCGCTTCCGCGATGATAAGGTGAGCCTCTTCGGCCGACTGCATAATCACAGGCGATTCATTCGTACCACCCAGATCGCCATACTTTGGATCAAGGAAGTCGAGCCTTGGAAGCGGCTGCAGATCATTAAAACTCTGCCTGTCGTACACCGCATTCTGAAATTCGTTGGTTGGTCCATTTACACCATCATATCGTGCTTCCCTGATAAAATTGGGATCAGCGTTTAACACAGCTTCTGCAAACTGTACGGCTTCCGTCCTGTTACCGAGATTGTAATGGGCTCGTGCAAGTCCCATGTCGTAACTTATGGATGGCGAAATAGCGTTGGCCGCAGTAAAAGCATTTATGGCTGCCTGAAAGTGAGTTTCAGGTGTTTGCGGTTCACCACCGCCTTCAGCCGGAAGTGCAACAAAGGTTTCACCCGACATGATGTGGGCCCAGCCGAGGAAGAAATACATTTCTGCCTCAATTTCGGTCCCGGCAGCGTCCGGATCGTTTTCCAATACATCTGTCAGTCCAAACTGTGCCTGTTCTCGCAGCCGGCCCATTTGCAGCTGAGAGGCATTAATATCCGTATCGATATCACGGAAGGTGCCATTGTCCACATTCTGATTAAAGAAAGTGGCTTTGTTCTCGTAGTTGTCCGTCGTCAGTTCTGCAGTAGTCAGAAAAGCATTATAGACAAACGATGTTCTTCGGTCGAGCCCGTTTAGCCAGGCTGTGGCTGAATTGGGCTGCTCCACTGCTTCATCGAGGGTGAGATCAGGATTGGTCACGTTGGTGCCATCAATCAGATCGCAACCCACAAAAGCAGTTACAATAAGAATGCTTAGAATTAAATATTTTTTCATCAGTATACTTTTTTTGTGAAGATTCATTTCAGTAGTCAGACGATTAAAAGTCGATGGTTACACGTCCTACAAACTGCCGCGGAGGCGAAATGGTACCGAAGCCAAAACCACCGACTCCAACTCCGCCCTGACCGCTTGATATACCGGCACCTGTTACTTCAGGATCGAAGTTGGCACTGGTAAAGTTGAGCGGATTGGTTACGGATGCACCAACCGATACACGTCTGAAGGTGTCACCAATAATTCGTGTAGGCACATTGTAGCTGAGTGAAATCAGCCGCACCTTGAAAAAGTCTGTATCCTCAACCCATACACCGGCAAGGTCGAAAAAGCTTGCACCCAGTGAAGGTTCGGGAATTCGGTCGTCCTGGTATCCACCAAAGAACCTTAGCACCTCGTCAACATTTACGCCCTGTGCACCTACCTGATAATCGGCAGTAACATTGAATGCCCAGTTTCTGTAGTTGGCATTGATGCCCACATTACCGAATACATCGGGAATCGGGCTTCCGAGATTGGCATTGGGTTCAACCGACTCAAGAGTGCCATCGGCAGCAAACGTCGGCTGATTTCCTCTCAGATACCCAACAGGGAATCCTTCGTCAACGAACGAACCGAGGAATGCAAAACCACCCACTGCAAAAGGTGCGCTGTCGCCGTTATCCACTACTTTGTTGTCGAGTGTGTTAAGCGAAGCCCTTAAGCTTACGCTTGCATCACGGGTGCTGATCACATTAAAGTTACCTGAAATTTCCCAACCCTTGTTCTCGATTGTACCAAGGTTCTGCAGTGCTGTACCCAGGCCAAACGATGGTGCAAACGGAGCGCTGAACAGCGCATCGGTTGTTTCAGCTTCATAATAGGATACTTCAAAATTGATCCTGTCATTATAGAATGAAATGTCGGCTCCTACCTCAAATGTTTCGGTTCTCTCTGGCTTAAGGTTTACGTCGCCCGGTGTACCAAATTCGATGGTAGCTCCACCGAAAAACGGGTTCAGGCTCGCCAGAACTTCGTTTGAGAACGGAGTCGGGAAATTACCTGCAGTTCCGTAATTGGCTCTCAGACGAAGAGTTGAAATAATGTCTTCAGATACTGCCTCCTGAAAGAAAGGCTCCGACGAAAGATTGTAGATAAGGCCAACTTTCGGATACCACTGAGCCGATACTTCTTCACCAAATGCTGTGTTATCATCAACGCGCAATCCCAGCTCTATGAAATATCGGTCGAGATAGCCAAAGTTCTCCAGGATGTAGGCACCATAGTTAATTACGGTTCTGCGGAAGTTTGTACCTGTATTTTCGGCTGCATTTCCGATGTTTGTGGATCCATCCGGAATGTCCGACCCGGTAAGCCTGTACTGACGATCGTCATTTCTGAATAGCTGAGCGCCAACGTTGGTAATAGACGAGAAGTCTCCAAAGTCAACTTCATATCGTGCACTCGCTTCAAGTGTAAGGCCAAGAAAGTCGCGGGATGTCTGCGAAATAAAACCCTGGTCATTTGTGCCGGACGGTTCAAATCCGCGGGCAATCAGAAATGCGTTGGTTTCGGAGAAATCCTGCTTACTGCTTCTGTAATCAAGTCCAACCACTGCTTTGGCGGTAAGCCCTGGCCTGAGGTTGAAGTCGAGCGTGTGCGAGGTCTGAAATCGCTTTACGTCTTCTGTAATGTCAACTTCATCCACAAAACCGCGAACAAAATCACGGGTGGCTCCAAAGTCGATCATAGAGTTATCAGAAGGATCTCTGCCAAGCCCGCTTTCAAGCTCACCGAAGGCGCTTGCAGCCGTGTTAGCGTTGTAATCGCGGCTAAATTCATTGCTTGTAAAGCCAAATGAACCTCTGTAACGAATATTATCAATAACCCTGGCACTGAGAGTTGCACGCAAATTGTGCCGCACCTGGTTATTGTTCGGCATAAAACCTTCGTCGCCCCTCATGGAACCGGAAAAGCTGTAGGTGTAGTCGCTTGTACCGCCTGAGGCAGACAGCCTATACTCCTGCATAAATCCAGTTTCGTACAGGATATCAGCCGTTTCTCCATAGCGCAGGAAATCCCTGGTACCGGTGGTAGCTCCGATCGATGATTCGAACTGGAACTGGGTTCTTCCCTGAACACCTTGCTTTGTAAAAATCTGGATTACGCCATTGGCAGCGTCCGAGCCGAACTGGGTTGTGGCAGCACCACCCTTGATTACCTCAATTCGCTCAATGTTCTCCATTGGGATATCGGATAGTGCCGAACTTACAGCACCACCGGTGCCGGTATTAAGTGCCTGCCCTGAAGTATTGTCAACCCGCACCCCATCTATATATACTACGGGGGTTGTGGAAGTTAGGGCTGAAACTACGCCTCGGCCCCGAATCAGTGAAGCCGTTCCCGGCTGGCCTGAGGAAAGCCTGACCTGTGAGTTGGGAAGATTGGCCTGTAGAATTTGATCGAGCTGGACGGAAGGTGTAGCTTCAAGCTGCCTGGCCGATACCACACCTACCGTGGTAGATAGCCGGCTTCGCTCAACACCCGTACCCTGTCCGGTAACAACAATTTCATCCAAACCTACAAGGTCCTCGCGCATTTGGATGTTAAGTTCGGTTGAGGCCTGCTTGATCTCGACCTGCTGATTTAGATTTCTGTAACCAACCGAGGTGATTCGCAGATTGTATGTTCCATACGGTATATTGGATATGACGTAATTACCATCTATATCACTGGCAGCACCTCGTTCTAGTTCCTGTATAAATATATTGACGCCCGGAATTGTATCTCCTGAGCGCTGGTCGGTAACCGTCCCCGACAAAGTTCCCGTTTGTGCCAGAACAGCCGATGAAGCTGCTAGCATAAACAGAAAGACTGACAAGACAGATAATATCTTCTTCTTCATGTAAACCTCTAATTCAGTTTCTGGTTAATCATGCAGTGAGTGGACCGATATATCATCGGCTGAATAGGTAATTTATAAGTCTCACTTACATGCTAATGCCGAGATTGAGTATGACGTGCTATTGCACACATTGTCGGCAAATTTTGATTCATTTGTCATCAACTCAGATGTGAGTAATGCTTCGACACAGACGTTGCAGCCTGAGGCCTATTAACCTAATTTAGCTTTGATTAAATGACAAGAAGTTGTTTATACATTACTTGTTAACGATAGTAAAAATCTGGCTGACTTTTATTTATTCCTGTAAAATTAAAATGCCTTAGAACATGCTTTAGATTTATTTACACCGTGATAGTCGCATGCCTCTGTTTGTTTAGCGTCATTTATTACATTGTTTAAAATGCTGAATTGGCACATCTTCTCACCTGAGCGTGGTGGAGGCCATCTGGTGATGCAAGGATTCAATAACTGTGCAGAGCTTCAAAACGAACACGGGTTAATTGCAAGAGCGAAGCCACATGTAAAAGGCTAAACATTTGTAAAACTTCGCCCTTACTTTTTTTAGAAACATCTTTTGTTACTATCATTGCAATAACTTCTCGTCCACACTGTTTTAACAGATATCCGACTCTTTTTAAAATGATAACCAAGTACTTATGAAATCTTTTGTTACTCTTTTTATATCAAGCCTGATTGTATTTTCTATGCTTCTGTTCGCTTCTGCAAACGCTCAGGAACGGGATGAAAGCCGAATTTCGGTCGAACAACTCAGAGATCTTCAAAGGGGTTCTGCCGTGACCGTTCATAGAATTGAGACAAATGTGACAGGTTCTCCCTATTTGCATGATCGATTTGTGGATGGTTTTGTAAAACTCAGGAACGGATTACTGACCGAAAAGCTGACCATGAATTACAACATTCTCGAGAACCGCGTTGAGTACAGTGATGGTGAAACTATCCGTGCAATTGAAGACCACCGTATTGATGAGTTTTCCTTTGAAATGGGTGACAGATCGATACTATTCCGCAGAGGCTTT